>CAKMNE010000015.1 GCA_927798505.1 uncultured Bacteroidales bacterium | reverse complement strand
ATAGGCTTTGTAGCGCATTCGGACGGGGACGTGGCAATCCACGCCCTGTGCGATGCGCTGCTTGGAGCCCTGGCTCTAGGGGATATAGGGCACCTCTTCCCCGACACTTCCGACGAGTGGAAAGGCATCTCCAGCACCATACTTCTGCAGAAGGTGATGGAAAGAGTCACTGCGCTAGGCTGGAAAGTGGTCAATGCGGACATCACCATTGCACTGCAAAGGCCGAAGATTGCCTCCAGAGTCGCCGACATGCGGGAGCACCTCGCCCCGGTGCTGGGTGTGGAAGCTTCAAGGGTGAGCGTAAAAGCGACCACCACAGAGCGTCTGGGATTTGTCGGAAGAGGCGAAGGATGCGAGGTCTGGGCCGTGGTTCTGCTGCAAAGAGACTGAAATCGAAAGATTTATTAAAAAATTTTTGCAATTTCGACAAAGCATTGTATCTTTGCACTCCCGATTCGGGAATTGAAATAACACATTGAGATATGGTGTAATGGTAGCACTACAGATTCTGGCTCTGTCAGTGAGGGTTCGAGTCCTTCTATCTCAACAAATCTTTTAAGATTCACGGCGGGGTAGCTCAGCTGGCTAGAGCGTCGGATTCATAATCCGGAGGTCGTGGGATCATGCCCCACCCCCGCTACTTTCTTTTTTTTATAAATCAAGACAATATGAATCTTAGAGACATCAAGAAGGACATCGAGTACGTACTCGGAGCATTCATTGAGGATTGTTCAGTCGTTGCAGCCGTAAGGCCTTCAACCGACGAGACTGTAGCAGCACTTATGGAAGAGGCCATTGAGCTTTACAATGAGCTCAAGGACAAGGTCAGCGCAAAGGTTGAAGGAAGCAAGAAGGCTTATTTCAACGCTCTCCGCAAAGAGATTCTCGAGAGGACCGACGCGCTTTACACCAAGCTCAGCGAGGCTGTAAGAGACGCAGTTGCCGAGTAAGCGGAGCCCTTCCGTAAAATACGACCGGTACGGTCGGTAACGGCCGGAGGCATATGCCTTCGGTTTTTTTATTATCTTTGTGCCTATGGCAATATTCAACTGGTTCGGCGAGAGTGAACACCGGGTGTTCAACTACAAGCCAAGATACTACGATCCTCAGGAAGAGGAGCGCCGGAAGATGTTCGGCAAGGTGGACGGCACCTACGAGAAACAGAAGCAGGAGGGCACCTACGCCCCCGGCTCCTACATCAAAGGTTCGTTCAGGGACGGCCATTACAGCCGCACCCGCTCCCATCAGAACAAGGCTCAGACCATCATAGGAATAGTTGGTCTGCTACTGGTGGTAATCGTTCTGTTGTATATAGCCAAATTCTACACCCTACTATGACAGAATCCCTTGCTCAAGCTATAAAAGTCCTCAAGGAAGGAGGATTGATACTCTATCCCACAGACACCATCTGGGGAATAGGCTGCGATGCCACCAATGCGGAGGCGGTCGCAAAAGTATATGCCCTAAAACAGCGCGACGAGGCCAAATCCCTGGTTATGCTGGCCGCAGACCTGGATATGGTTTGCCGCTATGTGAGGCAGATTCCGGACATTGCCCTCCAGCTGGTCGAAGTCAACGATGCTCCGATGACCCTTATCTATCCGGGAGCAATGGGACTTGCACCCAATGCCATCGCAGAGGACGGAAGCGTGGGCATCCGCATCCCTATGAGCCAGTGGCTCACTGAGTTTGTCCACCGCTTCGGCAGACCGCTGGTATCCACTTCGGCAAACATTTCCGGAGAGCCTTCGCCGGGGAACTTCGCAGAAATTTCCCAGGCCATCAAGGACGGGGTTGACTACATCGTGGACCCTGGCCTCGAAAAAGAATCCACAGGCAAGTCCAGCCAAATCATCAAGGTAGGCCTTGACGGAGAGGTCAAAATCATCAGAGCCTGATGGGAAAGTTGCAGGTACTGCCGGCACAGCTGGCCAATATGATTGCCGCAGGCGAAGTCGTCGGAAGACCGGCTTCGGTTGTCAAGGAGCTGATGGAAAATGCCGTGGATGCGGGCGCAAGCCAGATTGGCGTCATCATAGGCGATTCCGGAAGAACCCTGATCAAAATCATTGACAACGGCTGCGGAATGAGTCCTGAAGATGCCGTTCTGTGCTTCGAAAGACACGCCACTTCAAAGATTTCATCTCCCGAAGACCTGAACCGCATACTGACTTTCGGATTCAGGGGGGAGGCCCTGGCATCCATAGCCGCAGTGGCCGACATCACTCTCAAAACCCGGCGTGAGCAGGACGAAGTCGGCACGCAGGTAATAGTGGGAGCCTTCGGTTCAAGGGAGCAGAGCGAGTGCTCAACCCCAAAGGGTACTGTGATAGAAGTGCGCAACCTCTTCTACAACACCCCGGCGCGCCGCAAGTTCCTCAAGTCGGACAATGTGGAGTTCAAGCATATAATAGACGAGTTCATCCATGTGGCGCTTACCCGCCCGGACATTGCCTTCTCCCTCAGCCACAACGGCCGGGACATCTTTGTGCTCAAAAAGGCCAAGTCCCTTAAGTTCAGGGTTATGGAGCTGCTCGGCAACACGGTGGCAGGCGATATTGTGGACATAGAAAGCAGCACGAGCGCCGTACGCATCAGCGGCTTTGTAGGCCGCCCGCAGAGTGCGAAGAAAACTTTGGGGAACCAGTTTTTCTTCATCAACGGCCGCTACTTCCGCAGTCCGTATTTCCACAAGGCAGTGATGAATGCCTACGCGGAGATGATGCCGGAAGGCCTGACTCCGACCTACCTGCTCTTCCTGGAAGTGGAGCCGGATGCCGTGGACGTAAACATAAGCCCGACCAAGACGGAAGTGAAATTCGCCGAAGACAGCGTTATCTTTCAGACCATCTACGCCTGCGTGCGCGAGACCCTGGGACGGAACAGCTTCGGCGCCAGCATAGACTTCGACACTGAAGGAGCTGTCGAGATTCCTCAGCTGGGCAGGAGTTTCGAGGCCTACAGGCCTTCGGACATCGCCCCTGCTCCCGAATTCGACCCTTCATACAACCCTTTCGGCACAGCACCAGGCCAGGGCGGGAGCGGAAACTCCGGCTTCAGCGGAGCGGACTATGTCCATAAATCCGAAAACTACGGAGTGCTCTTCGAACAGAAGACACTTTCTTCCCGGCAATGCCTCATCCTTGCGGGGAAGTATATACTCACCCCTACCGGGGCCGGGCTGCTGACCGTCAATGTCCACAGGGCGAGAACCCGCATACTGTACGAAAGGATGCTCAGAGTGCTGAGAGGCTCGGACCATTTCTCCCAGATGTCGATGTTTCCGGTGGAAGTGCAAATCGGAGCCGCGAATATACCTCTGATAGAGGAGAATATGGAAATGCTCACCGACCTGGGCTTCGGTATCGCAGTTTTCGGCACAGACAGCATCAGCGTCAGCGCCCTTCCTGAAGGCTACCGGAGTGACGAATTGTCAGTGCAGGAATGCGTGGCTGAATTATTGCAGATACTCGAGGAAGGACACCATTCTCTTCCCGAGATGATGCAGGCTACCCTGGCCCGGCGCTTTGCCGAACTAGGCGCGGCTCGGAGCGAGTACCTGAGGACTCCCTATGAGGCTACCTGCCTGCTGGACGAACTGTTCGCCTGCGAAAACAGCGAGCTGACTCCGTCCGGAAAACGGATTTCCCTGCTCACCCCGATGGAAGATATAGAAAAGAAATTCTGATGCAATACTACAACACCCCCGGAATGGGCAGGATGGCTTACGCACCTGTCACAAAGAACCTTCTGATTATCAACATCATAGTCTTCATCGCGACCCAGCTGAGCCCGGATTTCATGATGAAGAACTTCGCGCTGTTCTACCCTACCTCCCACTTCTTTCACTGGTGGCAGCTGGTGACGCATATGTTCATGCACGGAGGCTTCGCACATATTTTCTTCAATATGTTCTCCCTCTATATGTTCGGAACACTGGTGGAGAGAACCATAGGCAGCAAAAAATTCCTTTATCTTTACTTCATCAGCGGACTTGGAGCGGTTGCCCTGCATTTCGGAGCAATGTGGGCTGAAATCGGAATACTCAACCACCAGATTGCCCTGGGCTCATCTTCCGCACTGCAGACCTACGCCCAACTCGGAAGAACCCCGGTTGTGGGAGCTTCCGGAGCCATATACGGACTGCTTATCAGCTACGCACTGCTCTATCCTGAGAACAGGCTCACGCTGATTTTCCCGCCTATAAGCATGAAGGCAAGGACCTGGGTGATTATCTTTGCAGTCATCGAGCTCTTCTCCGGCATCACGGGCTGGGCTGACGGTGTAGCACACTTCGCCCACCTCGGAGGTATGCTGTTCGGCTGGCTGCTCATCAGATACTGGAGGAAAAAGGGAGTTCTGTTCGAGGACTACAGAGGCTGATGCACTATGGAGATATTCTACAGCAAGGACATAGAAGGCGGATATCTGCATTTGGATGAAGAAGAGTCCGCGCACTGCGTGAGGGTGCTGCGCCACAGGCCCGGAGACGAAATCGCAGTGACGGACGGAAAGGGCAACCTGCTTTGGTGTACCCTTACGGAAGCCTCCCCCAAGGCGGCCGTCGCAAGGATAGAGCGCAAGCAGGAGGGCTTCGGGACACATCCCTACAGACTTACCCTTGCCGTCTGCCCCACCAAAAACAACGAGCGCTACGAATGGATGGCCGAAAAGGCCACTGAAATAGCCGTGGATGCCATAGTCCCTGTGATTGGTGACCGTTCCGAAAGAAAGGTCTTTAAGACTGACAGGCTCAAAAGGCTGGTGCTCAGCGCGGCCAAGCAATCCCTCAAGGGAGTGGTGCCGCAGGTGCAGGAGCCTGTTTCGGTATGTGATTTCATAGACGCGGCTCCGGACGGGGCGCTCAAGCTGATCGCCTACTGTTTCGAGGGAGAAAAGCTCTCTATCAAGGAGGCTCTGGAGCAGAGCCCGACCAGCGATGTGGTGGTGCTGATAGGACCGGAAGGGGACTTCTCTGCGCGAGAAGTGGAAAAGGCCCTGAAGGCCGGATTCAAGCCCGTGCATCTTGGAGACTCACGCCTGAGGACGGAAACGGCGGCGATAGCTTCAGCTATGGCCGTGTACCTCAAATATATGGATTAGCTTATGTACATAGGACTGGTCAGCGATACACACGGCGTATGGAGCGATGAATTCACGAAGTTCCTCGCACCCGTGGATGAGATATGGCATGCCGGGGACTGGGGCTCAGGGCTGGAATTCGTACGCAAAATCCAGGCTATCAAGCCGGTGCGCGGAGTGTACGGCAATTGCGACGGACAGGATCTGCGCTTCGAGTTTCCCGAATACCAGTTTTTCGAATGTGAAGGGATGAGCGTGCTGATGACGCACATTGGCGGCTGGCCGGGCCACTACGACTCAAGGGCAAGACGGCTCATTGAGGAGCTGCGGCCACAGATTTTCGTGTGCGGCCATTCCCACATACTGAAGGTGATGTGGGATGAGAAATACTCGATGCTGACCGTCAATCCGGGCGCCGAGGGCATACAGGGATGGCATCTGGTGCGCACCGCCCTGAGATTCCGGATTGAAAACGGTAAAGCCAAGGATATGGAAGTTTTCGAACTGCCCAGAAGCGGTTCACATCAACAATAGAGATTATGCCTAAAGCAAAGACCCTGTGGTATTGCAGCTCCTGTGGAAACGAGAGCTCAAAATGGATGGGCCAGTGCCCTGCCTGCAAAGAGTGGAATACGATGGTGGAAGCCCCTGTGAAAGCTTCCGCGGGCGGGAGCGGCAGCTCCCGCGTGGGTGCCTTCGGCACCACCGAGCGCCACCGTCCTGTAAGGCTACAGGACGTGGACGCGAGCGCGGAAGCGCGCGTGAGCCTGGGCAACGGGGAGCTTGACAGGCTGTTGGGAGGCGGAATAGTGCCCGGCTCCCTGGTTCTTATCGGAGGTGAACCCGGCATAGGAAAATCCACACTTTCGCTGCAGATTCCTCTCCACTGCCCTTCGCTTCGCACCCTCTACGTCACCGGAGAGGAAAGCGTAAAGCAGGTCAAAATGAGAGCCGGTAGACTCGGAGGTAACACTCAGAATTGCAGCATCTATGCCGAGACTCTGCTGGAGAACGTCATTGAGGAAGCCAGGCAAATGAGTCCCGACCTGATGGTAGTGGATTCCGTTCAGACTATGTACACAGAAGCCGTAGATTCCACCGCCGGCTCAGTATCCCAGATAAAGGAGGTTGCCGCAAGGCTGCTGCGCTACGCCAAGGAAAGCGGAGTGCCGGTGATTCTGATAGGACATATCACCAAGGACGGCTTCATCGCCGGTCCGAAGATATTGGAGCATATAGTGGACGTAGTGCTGCAGTTCGAGGGTGAGAACCGCGGCTCATATCGCATACTTCGTTCAATCAAGAACCGCTTCGGTTCCACTTCCGAGCTCGCAGTCTTCGAAATGACGGGCACTGGCCTGCGGGAAGTGTCGAACCCGTCCGAGATGCTCATCCCTATGCACGAGCAGGGGCTCAGCGGCACGGCAATCGCGGCAATGCTCGACGGCACCAGGCCATTCCTCTTCGAGGTTCAGGCCCTGGTTTCCAGCGCGGCCTATGGTACAGCGCAGCGCTCGGCGACGGGTTTCGACGTACGCAGGCTCAATATGCTGCTGGCGGTGCTGGAAAAGAGGGCGGGGTTCCATCTGGCGCAGAAGGACGTGTTCCTGAATATGGCGGGAGGCCTGAAAATCACCGACCCTGCCTGCGACCTTGCGGTAATATGCGCCGTGCTTTCCTCAACCTTCGATTTCGCGATTCCTTCGGACGTATGCTTTGCCGGCGAGGTCGGCCTCAGCGGGGAGATACGCCCAGTAGCCCAGGCTGACAGACGCGTAATGGAAGCCGCCAGGCTGGGATTCAAGCAGATTTACCTCAGCTCGTATTGTGCTTTGGATTCGGTAAAGGATGCAGGAATCAGAATCTGCCGCGTGGCGGATGTCGCCGCGCTGGTGAAATCGCTTTTCAAATAAGCACCATCTCGCAATTCCTGCAGTCGAACCTGAGGGTGAAGCGTCTGCCGTTGTTCACCAGAACAAGGTCCTCGGCGGGCTTGCCGCATTGTTTCGGGCAGAGTCCCATTTCGTAGCGAATACAGTATTTGGAGCGCATCAGCTCCCCCGGAGCGGAGACCCTGACAGGAAGAAGAGCCGAAACAGCCTCTGCGCTGACTCCGCTTGTGCGCAAATTCAGAAGAGGCACCGAGCCGGGCGCCTGGGCATCGATGGCGGCGGCAAGCTCACGGCGCAGCGCATTGATTGAAGCCGCTGCAAGATGAGGCAGCTGCCCTTCAAGGCTTTGAAGCGAGAAAGAATAAATGTCCGTTTTCTTGGACAGCTGGGCGCGAAGCAGGGACTCAGCCCTTTGCTGATTGAGAGCCATTTCGGAATATGGCACGCTGAGTGCCACCTCGCGTCCGTCTTCACAGCTGGCCTTCAGCCTAAGCTCCCCCTCAGAGGACTCGACACTGAGGCTCACCTTCAGCAGACGCTCACAAGGCCTGGCCTCCAGGGATTTTTCAAAAGCCGCACTGAGATTGCGGTACAGGGTCATTCCCGCTTTCAAACCATCTACAGCCTTGGCTGTTATCCTGTTGCCCTGGCATACATCTCCTCTGAACCCCACTATCGAATTGCCCCTCACAAAGGCGAAGCCGTCTCCGTTACGCAGTTCATGGCCCGAGCCTTCAAGCTCGACCTGCATCTCCGATGGGCCCTTCCTGCGCACAGCAGCCACTTTTCCAAGTTCCTCGCCCATAGACTTCGGCGCATCAAAGCAGGCCCATGAGCCCCGTTTTCCGTCAAGAAAGAGTTCGGTGTAGCCCCTGTTGAAAGTCTTGTCCACATCCGGCGCGAAACCATCTTCCACAAAGCCGAAAGAAGCCCTCGGCACCCCGAGCGAACGGAGCCTGAGGTCGTAGGAGCGGACCACATTCTTGACATAGGATTCGTTTTTCAGACGGCCTTCTATCTTGAGGGAGCTGACCCCGGCCTCCAGAAGTTCTTCGAGGCGGGGCTCCAGGTTGAGGTCCTTGAGCGAGAGCAGGGCCTTGCCGCGGGCCAGCACCCGTCCCTGAAGGTCTTCGAGGTCATAGAGATTGCGACAGGCCTGGATGCATTCGCCACGGTCTGCGCTTCTGCCGGTGAGAGCCTGGGACATGGTGCACTGTCCGCTGTAGCTCACACATAGCGCTCCGTGCACGAAGCACTCCACCTCGCAGCTCACCGCAGCGCAGATGCTGCGTATCTGTTCCAGGCAGAGTTCCCTTTCCAGAATGATTCGCGAGCACCCGGCCGCTTCAAACTCCCGGGCCCGGGCGGCATCGCGGATGGCGCATTGGGTGGAGGCATGGAGGGGAACAACTATGTCCTTCCACAGGCATATGCGCGGGTCTCGGATAATGAAGGCGTCTGCCCCCACGCTCTGGCAGAAGAGCATCTGGGCATGGGCCCGTTCAAGTTCGTCGTCCCGCAGAAGAATGTTGAAAGTGACGAACACCCTTGCTCCGTAGCGATGGGCATAATCGCAGAGCCTTGCGATTTCGCTGACCGGATTGCCGGCATCCTTGCGGGCGCCGAACTCCGGGCCTGCAATATACACGGCATCGGCACCGCAGCGTATTGCCGCAATGCCGATGTCTGCATTTCTTGCCGGAGCAAGAAGTTCTATTGGAGTCATCTTACTTTTTAGCCTTCTTGAGAGCGTCAACCACAGTGCGTACATCCTGTGCGTTTGCTGCGGTAGGGTCGAGCTCAAGATATTTCTCGAAGGCGCTGATTGCAAGATCAAGCTTGTTGCTGTTCTGTGCGGCGAGGCCGATTACATAATGTGCCTTGCTGGTCTCATTGAAAGAGATGCTCTTGTTGGCGTGAGCGATTGCCTGCTCAAAGTCCTTGGCCTTGTTGGCTGCGAGGGCCTTCTTGAGATAAATATTTCCGAGAGCCTTGTTTGCAGCTTTCTCCTGTCCGTTTGCGGCTGCGAGCAGATAGTTCTCTTCAGCCTTGTCGGTCTGTCCGAGCTTGTCGTAAGAAGCGGCCATATTGACATAAGCCTTTCCATTTGAAGGATTGAGAGCTACGTTCTCGGAGTAAGCCTTGATTGCACCTTCGTAATCCTTTGCCTTCAACAGGGTGTTGCCCTGCTGCATGTATATGTTCGGGATCAGGGCCTCTGCCTCTGCTACGGAAGCATCGGCACCCATTGAAGCTGCGATGGCGGAAGCCTCCTTGGCCTTGGCTACTGCTGTGGCGTAGTCTCCTGCCTTCACATAATCCTTGGCCACCATAAGTGCGAGCTGAGGAATGGTTGATTCACACTGGTCAACGAGAGCCTGACCGGCCTCTCCACATTCTTTTGCAATGTCGTAAGCCTTCTGGAAATTCTCGAGAGCAGATGCTTTGTCCCCGAGGTTCAGATACTCAACGGCTGCGTTGAATAAATCAGTCGCCTCATTTACATCCTGGGCGAAACTGATGGTTGCAGCGGCAAAAAGCGCGCAAATTGAATAAACAAACTTCTTCATAACTCACAAAAATAGACATTATTATTTTTTATTCCAACACTAACGGGGCTGTCTTGGCCTCTAGCCACTGGGCTATCTCCTTATCAAGAAGCGGGCCAAGGGTCTCGAAGACTCTGCGGTTGTAGGCGTTCAGCCATTCCAGCTCGAAGCGGTCCAGCAGGGAAACATCGACTGCTGAAGTATCGAAATGACACAGGGTAAGGGTCTCGAAAGCAAGGAAACTGCCGAAGCCGGTGGTCCCTGCATCGACCGTAAGGAGGAGGTTTTCATGGCGCACTCCGTGCTTGCCTTCCCGGTATATGCCCGGCTCGTCGGAAGTAACCATCCCCTCGACAAGTGGCTCCGGGCCCATATTCTGCCTTATTTGGTGAGGACCCTCGTGCACCCCGAGGAAGAAGCCCACGCCGTGGCCGGTGCCGTGCCCGTAGTTCATCAGATTGCGCCACAGCGGCAGGCGGGCGGCGGCATCTATCCTGCAGCCAGGAGTCCCTGCTGGAAACACTGCCGTAGCAAGGTCTATATGACCCTTGAGAACAAGGGTGTAGTCCCGAATCTCTTCCTGCGTGCAGTCGCCCAGAGGAACTGTCCTGGTGATGTCGGTTGTGCCGCTGAGATATTGTCCGCCGGAATCGCAGAGATAGAGCCCGTGAGGCTCGATGATCGGAGCATTCTCCTTCGGGGTGACATAATGCGGAAGCGCCGCTCCCTTGCCGTAGGCCGATATGGTCTCGAAGCTGTCTCCCATATAATCCGGAATCTCCGCCCGGTACTGGCCGAGCTTGACGGCGGCGTCCCATTCGCTGATGCGCTTTCCTGCCGCCAGACTGCGCTCCAGCCAGAAGAGGAATTTCTCCATGGCAAGGCCGTCGCGCAGGTGCGCATCCCGCATCCATTCTATTTCCTGCGGGTCCTTCACCTCCTTGCGGGCGGCGACGGGGCTTGGCTTGAACAGCACTCCGCACCCCACGGACTCGTAAAGCTGGGCATTGACACTGACGGAATCAAGCCAGAGTCTCTGATCCTCCATCCCGGCAAGGGTAAGGGCTATGCTGTCGTAGGGCAGTATGCTTATCCCCTCCTGTCCGAGCACATCGAAAGTGTCCAGGCTCTGCGGGTCCTCGACCTCTTCCTTAAGCACGTACCAGTTCACATAATCCTCTCCTACAAGGAGATAGGATATGGCCATAGGGTTGTACTCGATGTCGGAGGCCCGCACATTCAGCAACCAGGCCACCTCATCCAGTGCGCTGACAAGAATGGCATCGCAGCCGTTCTCGCGCAAGGTCTCGCGCAACCATTCCAGCTTCTGCTGACGGCTCTCCCCCGCTCTTATGCGGAAGACCGGCGTCTGAGGTATGCAAGGCCTGTCCTCCCACAGCACGCCCAGAAGGTCCGGCACGCCTACCACATTGAAGCTTTCGAGAAGAGTCTCCACCGCTTCGGCGCTCTGGCAGAGGGAATCCAGGGCTATCACGGCTTCGGAGTCGAACTGCATCTCCAGCCATTCGGGAATCAGCACCTCCTCCGGGACACGGGTCTTATGGAGCACCGCCCCGGAGCCTTCAAGCTGCTCGCGCGCCTGGATGAAGTAGCGGGTGTCGGTCCACAGGCCGCAATGGTCCAGAGTCACGACCACGTCGCCTGCCTCTCCGGTGAATCCGGTAAGCCAGCGTACCTGTTTCCAGCGGTCTGCCGGATATTCGCTCTGATGCGGATCGCTCCCGCCAATAATCACGGCATCCCAGCCGCGGCTGCGCATAAGTCCCCGCAGGGCTTCGATGCGCTCGGAAAAGATATTGCTCATCGGGAATTGTTGATATGCTGCGCGGCAGCGTCCAGGGCTTCATAGAAATCCTGCCCGAACGCTTCCACTATGCTGTTCTTAAGGAACTGGTAAACTCTTATGCCCTCCCGGCGGCCCTTGGCATAGGCGTCGGCGCATATTTCCCAGCGGTGAAGGTTGAGGGCCTTTCCCCCTCCTGTCAGATTGGTCACGCGGATGGGATACAGACTGCAGGAAACGGGCTTGTGCAGATGGCGGCATTCGATGGCGCAAAGGCAGGAGCCGTCTTCAAGGAAATGGGAATATGCGCACTCGCAGCTGCCTTCGACCAGAGGAGTGACTATGTCGCCGTCCCGGTCCACGGTGAAGAAGCCCTCGCGGCTTACCGCTGCCCTGCCGGCTTCGCTCATCAGCTGGCAGAAGGACGGATAATCCCTCTCCAGACCGTCCAGCTCCTCCTCGAGCACAGGCGCTCCGCTGTCGCCTTCTATGCAGCAGCGGCCTTTGCAAACCCCGTAATCACAAGCGAAATACTCGCTCACCACCTCTTCGGAGACAAGTATGTCCCCGATTTGCACTATTGTACCAAATCTGTCGTTCAGCATTATTTTACAAGATATTCTACCACGCAGGAAGATGAAAGCTCATCCAGGATCCAGCGCACATCATCCACTTCTATTGTTTTCAGCCTGTCGGCGTAGCCTGAGGTTATGTCCTTTCCTTCGGAATAGCGCAGCAGGGCAAAGGTCATCATCCCTTCCGGAGTCGCAAGCACGGTTGTCATATGCCCCTGAACCACGTCCTTGTAGTTTTTCAGTTCCTCCGGGGAAATGGTGATGTATCTGATGTGCGAGAACTCCTCCCTTACCTTCTTGAGGGCATCCGTCGGATCCGGGGAATCTACGCCCTCAGGCAAGCCGTCCTCCATGCAGGGACGGCAGCTGACATAAATCGAGAACCTCTCGACCGGCCTGACCGCAAAATCGCCCTCCACCTCCACATACATTCCCATACGGGACATTTCCTTGGAGAAATGGTGGGATATGGCTTCCAGAGCCACCTGGAAGATGAGGCAGTTGTCCATAGACACAGGCACCAGGGCGGTGGCCGCCATATTGACGCTCAGGTCATCTCCCACGGTGGAGTAGGAATTGGTGCCGCTGATGAGCTTGTATTCCGCCCTGTTGCGGGCCGCATAGTAGTTGGAAGTCCGGAAACCGCCTATGTTCTCTGACAGGAGCTCGACCGCTTCCGCTTCCGGGATGCCACCGATGATAATCAGTATGCCGTCTGAAAGGTTGGAGAAACGCTGCTCAAAATATGCCTCGGCCCTTTGCGGAAGGTCCGAGCGCATGTTGCTGATGGATGCGGACTCGGGGAAACGGTAGTCCGGACACATCAGGCTGTCCATAACGGCGCGTATGGACGGAAGCCTGGAGTTGTCGCTCAGGCGGCGGCAGCGCACATAGTAATCCACGGCGCTGCTGTCCATCTGTCTGAGATTGCTTACCATAAGGAGGGCCTTGAGCAGGTGTCCGGCCTGCTCGACCGGAGCGTTTCCGCCTATTCTCAAGCCTCTGACCGACACTTCTTCCTCCATGGAGATGCCTTCGACGCGAAGCATCTCGTGGAAATCCTCGCCCGGGATGCCCGCTACGCGGCCTATTCGCAGCAGGTCGGAAAGAAAGGCGCTTTCGCCCTTGGATATGTCCTCAACCACGGTGGCGTCGCCTCTCTGGGCAAGGGCATAGGAGAAACTGTCGGCACCGGGCACGTACCGGTAGAGCACCTTCATCCCGTTGGACCAGGTCCAGAGCTTGCCTCCGGTCACCGGATCAACGGTGGTGGAAAGGATTTTCTCCTTCTTGACCTTAGGGGTTTTGAGTACGCTCTGCAAATCCGGGTACAGCTGTTTGCGCCTCGAGTACTCAGGTATCTGCGGGAAGTCTTCCGCGAGCAGGGCGGAAGCGAAGTTGTTGAACATCGAGAGTTCGCGCGTAGGAGATATCTGTCTTTTGCTGAAGAAGTTGCGTATGGTCTCTGCGGTCGCAAGATTGCTTCCAGTCAGCACCGAACTCACTATTTTTCCCACATAGTCCTTGTTTGTCATCCCCTTCTGAAGACCAGTGTTGATTACATCCGGAAGGGATATTTTCTTGGCCCGGGAGAACTCCTCGAGCGAAACCCCTTCAGAGGCAATGTCTCCGAGAATGGACTGCACCAGCCAATTGGCATTGTCAGTATATTCCACAGGGAAGTGGATGTCGAACTTTTCGTATCCGGTATCCAGATAATAAGGGATGTCAAAATGCGCAAAACCACGGCGGATACGCTCGGTCAGAATGGAGAACAGCTCCCTTGCAAACAGTTCTGTCACAAGAGGCACCGGGGTTCCGGCCTGCTCCCGCGTGGCACTGCCGAATTTGAATGAGAGACTGATTATTCCCGGAGCGGAATCGTTGCGTACCACGCTGGATTCCTTTTCTTCAGGAGTGCTGTATTCCTGGAAATGAAGGGTTGGAATGGTAAGGCACAGCGTGCGGAAAAGGCTGCGGTAAGTTTCGCGGTCTATGTCACCGCACACTATTATGGCCTGGCTGCAGTCGGACGTCTGCATCAGGTCCAGCATCATCAGCATAGTGCTGTCGGCCGTCATCCGGTCCGTGATGTTCACATTAGGGAAATGATACACCTTGGCATTCTGATAATATGACACGAAACCGTCCTCGGTGTAGGGCACTCCCGTTCTGCCGAGGAAAGCGTCAGGATCCATATGCTCAAGCCGACGCAGCGAAGCCCTGGTCTGATCCACGTCCGGCTTGCCGCTCTGTATCAGCGCAAAATCTGCGCATCCTTTCCTTATGTCATTGTTTACGAAGAAGTATTCCACTCCGTTGTCGAAGACTCCGCTGGTAATTTCAGCGGCCTGTTTGAGTTTCGGTATGCTCTGGCCGCAAAGCAGTACAGGCAGCATAATTGCCGCCAGCGCAAGGACTGTATGACGGAGTCTGTGCATCATTTGTACAATACTGCCGGATTTTTGGCCGCTTTGAACACTGTCAGCTCAGGTAAGGCTGCTACAAGCAGCTTGATGAGCAGCTCCTGAGTAAATTGCTCGCTTTCGTAGTGGCCTATGGAGCAGAGCAGCAGGCCGTCGTTCTCGAAAAAGTCGTGATAATGGATTTCCCCTGTAAGGAAGCAGTCAGCACCCGCAGCTTTGGCCTGAGGAATAAGGAATGCGCCCGCGCCCCCGCAGACGGCAATCCTGGAAATGCTTTCCTTGTCAGTACGGGAGTAGGACAAGCAGTCCAGACCGAAGATCTCCTTGAATCTGCTGAGCAGCTCTGAGACAGGAACCGGGGATTCGAAAGAACCTATTATGCCCGAGCCCGCATCTTCTCCCGGCTTTTTCTGCAGGAAATCCACGTCCTTCAGAGCGAGTCTTTCGGCTATTTCGAAATTTACGCCTCCCCTGGCATTGTCCAGATTGGTGTGGGCGGAATAAAGGGCTATGCCTTTGCGTATGGCAAGGCTGACGCAGCGCTGCTGCCAAGTCAGGTCCGCAATCTGCCTGAGGGGACGGAAAATCAGAGGATGATGGGAGACAACCATCTGGCAATCCTTGTCAGCGGCCTCCCCGATTACCTGTTCGGTGATGTCAAGAGTGACCAGCACCCTCCGCACTTCGGCCTCGGGCAAACCCACCTGAAGTCCGGAGTTGTCGTATTCTTCCTGCAGGCGCAGAGGGGCAACGCTCTCTATCGCCTTCATAATATCTGAAACCCTCATAGCGCGAAGTTACGAAATCTGGGGCAATTCTCCCTACTTAAACTTCACAAGTTCCACAGCTCCGGGGCAAATATCTTCTTCGACAGGAGTGAGATGGATGATGCGCTGGTTGGGTGAGCCCCTGAAGAGCAGGGTGGTGTCTCTCTGCTCCAGTATGAAAGGACCGTCCACAAGCGTGTCTATGTAGGGCAGCAGCATCGAGAGGCGCTCGTCTGCGCGGATTTGCTCTATTGTAAAACCGGTCCAGCACCAGATGTTCTTGGTGGTCTCGGACTTGATGCGGCGGGCAAGTTCAGTAAATGCCTCGACCTGAAAGAAGGGATCCCCGCCACTGAAGGAAACATTGGATATGGTGTCCGCCTTGATGATGTCCATAATCTCGTCTATGCTCATCCAACGGCCATTTGCAATATCCCATGATTGCGGGTTGTGGCAGCCTTTGCAGTGGTGGGCGCAGCCGGCGCAGTATATAGACGTGC
>CAKMNE010000014.1 GCA_927798505.1 uncultured Bacteroidales bacterium | reverse complement strand
TTGGTTCCTGCCTTTTTGAAGTGCCCCTGAAGAGGCGCGCTGGTGTGCTTTTCTGTGGTTTCGTCATAGGCAAGCTGTACAGCGGCATAACCATCTTTCTCTACTGTACGGAGCTGCGTAACAACGCACGGACCAGCCTCGATAACGGTGCATGGAAGATTCTTTCCATCAGCACCGAAAACGGAAGTCATTCCGATTTTCTTTCCAATTAATCCAGGCATTGGTTTGATAATTAATTGATTGTTATAATAAAAACAGCCCTTTTTAAGGGGCTGCAAAGATACGATAAATATTTTGGATTCCAATAGGTTTCAAAAGATTTTGCTAAATTTGTAGCGTTATGTCAACACTGCTGATCGACATAGGTTTCCTTCACTTCAACTTTGCGGATGTTCTGGACATCCTGATGGTTGCGGCAATCATTTACATGCTTTTCCACTGGCTCAAGGGCTCGGCCGCGATGAACATCTTCCTTGCCATTGTCGCGCTCCTGCTGCTGCGGGTGCTGGTAGGCTTGTTGAACATGAAGATGACTTCCACCATTCTGGGCACCCTCATAGATGTGGGAGCAATAGCCCTGGTGGTGATTTTTCAGCCTGAAATCAGACGCTTCCTCAACAACATAGGCCGACGCGCCATGGGTTCCAAGGTCGCCAGGCCCCTGCTTGACAGGATACTTGGCAAGAGAACGGAGCTCATGTCGGCGGATGAGGTTGACGAACTGGTGCAGGCCTGTTTCGAAATGGGCGAACAGAGGACCGGAGCCCTTATCGTTATTCCGCACAGGAGCTCCCTGGACGAGATTGTTTCAACGGGCGATGCCGTAGATGCCCGTATCAGCAAGCCGCTTATCGAGAATATTTTCTTCAAGAACTCTCCGCTCCACGACGGAGCAATGATACTTGGACAGAACCGCATTGTAGCAGCGCGTTGCACCCTTCCGATTACCGACCGCTCCATCCCCGCCCGATACGGCATGCGCCACAAAGCGGCAGTGGGGCTCTCGGAAAGATATGATGCCTCCGTCATCGTGGTCAGCGAGCAGACGGGCATCGTTTCGTTTGTTACGGAGGGCAAGATTACGCCTGTGAAGAATATGAATACGCTTAAACTGCTCATTGCAAATGACGGCAACCCAAAGACTGGAAGCGAAGCTGGGGTTTGACAAGGTCAGGGAATTGATTGCCAACCGCTGTCAGACCGAATATGCCGCCCGCAGGGTGGCGGAGGAGGAGTTCAGCACCAATGCCGACACTATCCGCCGCAGGCTTCAGCTCACTGACGAGATGAGGCTGATTGTAATGTTCGAGGACGGATTCCCGAACACGGGATACATAGACGCAATCCCCTTTCTGAAACCGCTGGAAGCGGAAGGGTGTTCCATAGATACACTTTCCCTCGCGAAGCTTGGCACCCTGCTGGAAATCAGCCGGAAAACCTGCGCTTTCTTCGCCTCTGTCAAGGATGGAGTCTATCCTCAACTGAAAAGGATGACAGGCGGACTGAATTCCTTCCCGGAACTGCGCCGCAAAATCGAGGGCATTCTGGACCGCTACGGGGAAATCCGCGACACAGCCTCCCCCGAGCTGGACAGAATCCGCAAGCAGCTGCGCCACAAGGAAACCGCCCTTTCGGGCAAAGCTAACGCCGTGCTCTCAAGAGCCAGGGCCGAAGGTATAGCCGATGAAGATGCCCAAGTCTGCATACGCGCAGGCAAACTGCTCATCCCGGTCAACACCTCCGAGAAGAGACGCCTGCCCGGATTCGTGGTTGACTGCTCCGCATCGGGCAAGACTACATTCATAGAGCCCGCCGAAGTGGTGGAGCTTGAAAACGAAATCAACGAGCTCCGTTTCGAGCAGAACAGGGAAATAGCAAGGATACTCTATGCCTTCACCGAATACTTGAGGCCATATATCCCTGAGCTCATTGCCCTGGCGCAGCTTGTGGGAGAGATGGACTTCCTCATAGCTAAGGCTCAGACCGCGCTGGACTTCATTGCCGGGATGCCGGTCATCTCGGAAAACGGAGAATACAACCTGCGCAAGGCGCGTCACCCCCTGCTGGAAAAATCCCTGAAAAAGGAGCAAAGGGAAATATGTCCGCTCACCGTTACCCTGACTCCGGACAAACGCATAATAGTCATTTCCGGACCCAACGCGGGCGGCAAGTCGGTCTGCCTCAAAACGGTCGGACTGCTTCAGTACATGTTCCAATGGGGAATGTTGATCCCTACCTCGGAGACCTCGGAACTGCCCGTTTTCGAGCGTATCGCCGTGAGCATAGGCGATGACCAGTCGCTGGAGAACGACCTGAGCACCTACAGTTCCTTCCTTGCGGATATGAACAGCCTTCTTGCATGCGCGGACGAACGGACCCTGGTGCTGATAGACGAGTTCGGTTCAGGTACTGAGCCTGCCGCCGGCGGCGCAATCGCCGAGGCTATACTCGCAGAACTGGACAAACGCGGAAGCTGGGGTGTGATTACCACCCACTACACCAACCTGAAACTCTACGCAGCCGGCCGGGATACCCATGTCACCAACGGCGCAATGCTTTTCGACACCTCCAGGATTCAACCTCTGTTCTCCCTGCAAATCGGTCTTCCGGGCAACTCCTTCGCCTTCGAGCTCGCACGCAGGATGAAACTGCCGGAGTACATTGTCAAAGATGCCGAAGCGAGGGCCGGAGAGGACTTTGTGAACATAGAGAAGAATCTCAGGCGCATTGCCCGCAACCGGCGGGTGCTGGACCGGAAAATCAAAAAGGTACAGAACGCCGAGGGCAAACTGGAAAACCTTACGGAACAGTATCAGCAGGAGCTCGAAGACATTCAGAGCAAGCGCAAGGAAATACTCGAGGATGCACGCAAGGAGGCCGAGAGCATAGTCAAGGGTGCCGGCCGTCAGGTGGAGAAGACCATACGCGACATCAAGGAAAGCCAGGCCGACAAAGCACGCACCAAGGAGGCCAGGGCGGAACTGCAGAGCTTTGTGGCCGCAATAGAGGAAAAGAAAACCAGGCAGCAGAAGGACAGGGACGAATACCTGAACCGCAAAATGGCCCAACTGCAGAAAAGAAAGACTCCTTCCCGCACTGAGGAAAGCCAGAGGGAGGAACAGTTCCGCAACGCCCCGTTGAAAATAGGCGAAAAGGTCAGGGTGAAGTCCAACGGCATGGTGGGAGAGGTGGTCAGCGTATCATCCAAATCCGTGACAGTCGCAATAGGCAATATCTCCAGCAAACTCACTACAGACAGGGTAGAGAGAATTTCTTCCAATGAATTCAAGGCCGCCGCGAAGACCACTGTCCAGCCGGTTTATGAGAAGGTCGATCCGGCCATCAAGGCACGGAAACTCAACTTTTCCCCTCAGCTCGACGTCCGCGGAGAAAGGCTTGGCGCGGCTATGGACATTGTCGTAAAATACATAGACGACGCGATGATGCTTGGCATGAATAATGTACGCATTATTCACGGCAAGGGCACAGGAGTGCTCAGAGATGAAATACAGAAATACCTGAAGACCGTTCCGGGCGTGAGCAGCGTTTCCGACGAGGATGTGCGCCAGGGCGGCTCCGGGGTTACAATAGTGACTTTCGAATGACAGACCCGCGCAAATTGACAGGCAAAAAAGGGGAAGATGAGGCTTGCGAGCTGCTCATCTCCTTGGGCCACAGCATACTCGAAAGGAACTGGCGTCACGGCCATAAGGAAGTGGACATCATTTCCCTGGCCGGAAACGAACTGCACATAGTGGAGGTTAAGAGCAAGACCGCGCCCGTAGTGGCGGACCCGGTGCTCAGCGTAGGCAGGGCCAAGCAGGATTATCTGGCAAGAGCTGCCGCCGCCTATCTCCATTCGGTGCAAAGACAACAACTGCCTCATAATCTGGAGGTGATATTTGATGTAGTCAGCGTAGTGTTCGACAATGGGCAGGCTCACATCAAGTATTATCCCCAGGCTTTTATACCAACATATGCTTAACACTCATAACTATTGCGTAATAATGGCCGGTGGTCTCGGAACGAGATTCTGGCCCATAAGCCGAAAGGCTATGCCGAAGCAGTTTCTGGAGTTCTCCGGAAAGAATGGACCTTCCTTCCTGCAGATGGCATACGACAGGATGTCCGAGCTGGTTCCGGCAGAGAACATCATTGTCGTGACACTCAAGGAGTTCAAAGACCTTGTAAAAACGCAGCTTCCCGGGATTCCCGAGGAGAATATACTGTTGGAGGTGTACAACAGGAACACAGCTCCCTGCATCGCTTACGCGGCAAAAGAAATACTCAGGCGTGACCCTCAGGCCGTTATGATAGCCACCCCTGCCGACCACGTTATCGAAAACGGGGAGGAATTCGTCAGCACCCTGCGGCTCGCTCTCGACTACGCGGCCGAAAACCGCAGGCTGATTACCATAGGAATTGTTCCTTCCAGACCGGACTCCAATTTCGGTTACATACAGGTAGAAGGCGGAAGCCAGGCCATCAAAGCCGGTCTTCCGGTGGCGGTCAAGACCTTCACCGAGAAGCCCAGCAAGGAAATCGCCGAGGTCTTCCTGCAGAGCGGGGAATTCCTGTGGAACTCAGGTATTTTCGTATGGCAGGCAACCCTGATTCTCGAAGAGCTGGGCAAATACGCTCCCGAGATTATGTGCCTGTGGGATGAGAGTGACGACATAGACCGCATTTACACCGACTGCCAGCGGGTGTCGATAGACTATGCGGTAATGGAAAAGACGGATAGGGCTACCGTGATTCCGGCTAGATTCAAATGGGCGGACATTGGCAATTGGGAGTCTCTCTACGACCACCTCGCAATTGGGGACGAGGACGGAAATGTGACCAATTCGCTGGCAAAGCATCTTTTCAAGGAGGATAAGAGCAATATTATATTTACACAGAAAAAAGGCAAACTGCTGGCTGTGCGCGGGATGGAGAATATGATTGTGGTGGACACGGAAGACGTGCTTATGATTTGTCCGCGCGATGAGGACAAAATCAAGGACTTCCTCTCTGAGCTGGCTATGCCGGAATTTGAAGAATACAGATAGGATTTATGCAGGTTTTGAAATTCGGCGGCTCATCCGTCGCCAACGCTACTGCCATTTCGAGAGTACTTGACATTATCGACGTGGCAGTAAAAAAGGATAAGGTGGTACTCGTAAGCTCCGCAATCAGCGGGTGTACAGACTCACTGATAGCTCTCGGTTCGGGAGCGCAGGACAAGGATCAGGTTTGGAACGCCCTGCTGAAAAAACACGAGGCAATTGCAACACGACTATTCACCGGTGACGAAAGGCTTGTCGTTTATCAGACTCTGCGCAATCTGTTTGACGAACTGTACCAGGCCGAAGGGGCTGACTGCCAAACCTTCGGTGAGCTGTTCTCCACACGCATCCTGGCGGAAAAACTGCGCTGCGACGGTCTCAGGACTCTTTGGATTGATTCCAGGGACCTGGTCCGCACCAAAGGCGGAAAAGTGGATACACAGCTGACATATTCCAACATAAAATCAGTGGTTGAAGGCCACCCGGAGGTGGATGTGTTCGTGGCACCGGGCTTTATTGCCAGGGACGAGACCGGACACGTCTGCACCCTCGGACGCGGAGGATCGGACTACAGCGCAGCACTGTATGCCGCCGCCCTGGGAGCGCAAACACTGCAAATCTGGACCGACGTGCCGGGTATTATGACCACCAACCCGAAGGACGTGGCCTCGGCGCGCACCATATCCACCATCAGCTATGAGGCAGCTTTCTGCCTTGCGGACCACGGCGCCAAGGTGCTCTATGCACCAACGGTGGGCCCTGCGATGAAGAGCAATATTGCCATAGCCATACTCAACACCTTCCAGCCTAAGTCGGCAGGCACGATTATCAAGGCGCTTCCGAAGAAGGGACGCGGAGATTGGCTGGGAATTGCAAGCGCCAAGGCGGATGGGGATATGGCTCAGCTCTGCCTGGTGGCGGACGGCCGAATCAATCAGGAAAGGCTGGACGAAGTGCTTGCGCGTCTTGCGAAAGCGAGCATTCAGGTGGCCTCCTCGCGCCTGGAGGGCGATGACCACGCGCTGATTTATGTTCCTGCCAAGGATAATAAGGAGGCGCTGCGGGTAATCCACCATGATTTCTTCGACACTGAGGGAATGACGGACGTTTGGCTCGCGGGCTACGGCCAGGTGGGCAAGGCCCTGCTCGGCATTATCGAGAAGACCGGCGCGCGCGTGAACGTGAAGCTCATCTCGCAGCATGAGGCGGACAATGAGGCCTTCTTTGCGGATATGCTGCAGCACGGAGCGCCCAATGCCGTGTTCGTGGACTGCACCGACAGCGAGACCATATCCAAATGGTATGTGCCCGTGCTTGAGGCTGGCCTGAATATAGTTTCCTCCAACCGGCGTGCGCTGAGCGTGCCATATGCTCAGTACGCCGAGATGAAGAGGGCCGCACGCAGGAGCCACCGCTTCCTGCGCTACGAGGCTTCGGTAGGCACAGCGCTGCCTATACTCGAATCCATCACCATGAGCGCCAACAGCTCGGATGAAATCCTTTCCATCGAGGCCGTGGTGAGCTGCACGCTTAACTATATCCTTACCAGCGGCCTGCCTTTCGACAGGGCCCTGGAGAAAGCTCAGGAAATAGGCCTGACCGAGAAAGACCCGCGCAACGACCTGTACGGAAGGGACGCGCTGCGCAAGCTGCTCATTCTCGCAAGAGAAGCCGGCGTTCCGCTCGAGGCTGAAGATGTGGACGTCGAGCCTGTAGTCGGCAGCAAGGCCAGTTCCGACCAGCGCTTTGTCGCTCTGCTCGAGAAGGACAGCTCCAGTCCGAAGGGCTACAAGGCATCCATACGCCTGCGCAAGGTGGACAGCAGCCACCCGGCCTGGAATCTCAAGGGTACGGACAATGCAATTGTAATCCGCAGCGCCTTCCACCCTACCCCGCTGGTAATACAGGGTGCGGGCGAAGGAGCCAAGATGGCCGCGTCCGCCGTCCTCAACGACATTCTGAGGTAAGCTATAATTCTTCTGTTGAAACCAGGGTGGTCGGACCGGTGAGATAAACCGATGTGAATTCCCGACTGCCCTGAAGGAAGTCCACGCTCAAAGCGTCTCTGCGTGCGCGGATAAGGTAATGCCTGCGTCCATCGCCATCCACCGAGTGAGGAGCAACCCCGTTGAGGCAAGCCGCAAGAGCGCTGGCCGTGATGCCGGTACCGCAGGCCAGGGTCTCATCTTCCACACCCTTCTCGAAGGTGCGCACCTTCAGCACATCCGAGACCTGCACAAAATTGGCGTTTGCACCTACGGGAGCAAAGGCCGGATCCCAACGATAACGACGGCCTTCCTGCCGGATGTCAATGCTTTCCACATCGGGAACAAACTTCACGAAATGCCTGGTGCCGGTGTTGAGAAACCATCCGTCCAGGGCCGGGTACATCTCCGTAACATCTATCATCCTCAGACGCACCGTCTTCTGCACCCCTTCCCTTTGGAGCACCTCGCCGGTGTGCATACCGTCGGCGGCGCGGAAAGAGTAAACCTTCCCGTCGCGCGGCTCAATGCCCAGATGGTCTGCAAAGGCGACTATGCAGCGCCCGCCGTTGCCGCACATCATACCTCCGCTTCCGTCGGAATTGAAATAGTCCATCACGAAATCGCAGTCATCCTCTGAGCGGAGGACCATCAATCCGTCAGTGCCGAAGCGGGAGCAGAGCCCGACCACGTCGATTGCGGGCAAACTTTCGCGACCGTCAATCACCACGAAGGTGTTACCGGCGCCGGAGTACAGGCAGAGTTTCATCGAATGAGGGAGGCTAGGATTCTGATGCCGGGTTCTATCTTCTCGTCATCGATGAAGGAGTAGCTGAGGCGCATGGTGTTGCGGTGAGTGCCGTTGGCATAGAAGAACGGACCTGCCACATAGGCCACGCCCTGTGCAAGAGCCTTGTCGTAGAGGGCAACGGTATCAATGTACTCCGGCAAGGTAAGGAAGAGGAACAGTCCGCCTTCCGGATGGGTCCAGCTTACGCCTTCCGGCATATACTTCTCCAACATTGAAATCATCAGGTCGCGCTTTCCTTTGTAGAGCTTGCGTGTCTGTTCCAGATTCTTGTCCAGTTCTCCGCTGCTGAGCCATTCGGTTGCCAGATACTGGTCCAAAACGGGAGGACAGAGGTCGAGGGCCTGCTTGCAGACATAGACCTTGTCCAGGAATTCCAGGTCGGCAATCATCCAGCCCAGACGCAGACCGGGAGCGAAAACCTTTGAGAAACTGCCGAGATGCACGGTCCTTTCCGGTGCGAGGGTATAAATCGTCGTCTGAGGCTGACCTTCGAAGCGCAATTCCCTGTACGGACAGTCTTCAAGTATGAGAAAACCGAACTCCCGGGCAAGAGCTACCAGTTCGGAGCGCTGAGCCAGAGTAAGGGTTTCCCCGCTCGGATTCTGAAAATCCGGCACGGTGTAGAAGAACTTGATTTTCTTCCCTTCCGATACAAGGGCCTCAAGGGTGGCGCGCCTTTGCCTGGAAGCCTCAAAGGACTGGGTAAGGTCCAGTCCGACTATTTCGGCACGGTAGCTTTTGAAGGACTGTATGGCACCGAGATAGCTTGGATCGGCGACCAGCACAACATCACCCGGGTCTATAAGCACTCTGGAGGTAACGTCGATTCCCTGCTGGGAGGAGGTGGTGATTTGGATATTCTCCACGGGCACATCGTAGCGCTTGGACAGAGCCTCCTGCAACTCGTTTATGCCCTGGGTTGCGCCGTACTGCAGAATCTTGGCACCATATTTCTCCCTGACAGTCTCTACCATCGACGCGAGCCTGTCGGTCGGGAAGGTGGAGGGATGGGGATAGCCTCCTGCGAAGGAGTATATTTTGCTCAGGTCAACCTTCTTGAAGATGTCCCTGACCGGAGAACGCATGAAGTTGTGCGTATCTGCGGAAAATAGTTCACTGTAATCCATCTTATCGTAGCATTTCTTCAAGGGTAACGGAACCTGCTGTTTTCTCGTCACGGTACTTTACGATTACCGGGCAATAGAGATGCACACCGCTCTGCGCACCGGGTCCCTTGGAGACCGGACGGGATCCGCTTACCACCACGGCTCCGCGTGGCACTACCACGCGCCCGTCTTCGTTGCGCGGGACAAACTCTCCCGTGGTCGCATCATAAATCGCTGTGCTTGAGGTTATTATTACACCTGATGCTATCACCGCCCCTTCCTGCACTATAGTACCCTCGTAAATGCCGCAGTTGCCGCCTATGAATGCATTGTCCTCGATTATGGTAGGCATAGCGCCCGCCGGTTCGAGCACGCCCCCGATCTGGGTGGCTGCGGAGATATGGATATTCTTTCCTACCTGGGCGCATGAGCCGATGGTGGCGTGGGAGTCAACCATCGTGCCTTCATCCACATAGGCGCCTACGTTGATGTAGGCAGGAGGCATTACAATCGCACCCTTGGCCACATAGGCTCCACGGCGTATGCTTGTACCTCCGGGCACAATTCGCACTCCGTCCTCAACGCTGAATTCGCGTACCGGGAAGGTGTCTTTGTCAAAGAAGGGGAACTGTCCCTGGGACATCTCCACGATCTTTCCGTAAGCGAAACCGGCCAGTATGGTCTTTTTTACCTGGGTGTTCACTACCCATTTGCCGTCAATCTTCTGAGCAACGCGCACTTCTCCGCGCTCGAGCTTGGCAATTGTATCCTTGAACTGTTCGTATGTTATTTCCATTCTTTCAATATCTCTTTCAGGGTTTCCTTGGTTTGGGATGTAGCTTCGGTGAGCGGAAGCCTCATCCCTGCGCCGCACAGCCCCAGTTCAGCAAGAGCGGCCTTGACAGGAATCGGGTTGGACTCCACGAAGCAGCCCTTCATCAGGGGCAACAGCCTGGCGTTAAGCTCAGCGGCCTGTTCCAAGCGGCCGTCGAGTGCGAGGTGGCACATACGCGTCACTTCTGCAGGCAGGATGTTGGAGGCGACGGAGATGACTCCGTGGCCGCCGGCGCTGATGATGTCAAAGGTCATGTCATCGTCTCCGCTGAGAACGGCGAAGCCCTTGGGAGCGCCCTCTATTATTTCCCTGCACTGTTGCAGATTGCCCGAAGCCTCTTTGATTCCCACTATGTTCGGCACTTCGCGGGCAATGCGCAAGGTGGTGGACGCAAGCATATTGACGCCCGTCCTTCCGGGTACATTATACATAATGACCGGAGCCGGAGCCTCCTGGGCTATAGCCTTGAAATAGAGGTACATTCCCTCCTGAGTCGGCTTGTTGTAGAAGGGCACTGCCACGAGATAGGCATCCGCTTCGGGAATCTGACGTATGTTTTCAAGAGTGGCGGGAATGCTGTTGGAGCCGCAACCTGCCAGCAAAGGCAGACCGGCACAATGCTCGCGGGCAATCGCGAACAGTTTCCGTTTCTCTTCAAACGAGAGGGTTGGGGTTTCGGAGGTAGTGGCCAGAATGCATAGGAAATCCACTCCTGCCTCAACCTGCCTGTCCAACAGCCTCGCATAGGAATCGTAGTCCACAGAACCGTCTTCCAGAAAAGGAGTTACGACGGCGGTTCCGCAGCCTTTCCAAAAATGATGTGTTTCCATAAAAACTCTATTTGTTCAGCAGCAGTTCCTTGAACTCGTGCACGCCCTTCAAATCTTCGGTCATAGTTGCGGCGACCACCGCTCCCTCGGCAAAGCCCTCACGGGAAAATGCCTCGTGGGAAATCTTGATCTTATCGACTTCGGATTTGAACTTGACGACATGGGTTCCGGGTACTTCTCCCTGCCTGACGGACGTGATGTCCGGAGCGATGCCGAGACCTGATTTCACAAGAGAGGCGAGCACCTTTGCAGTGCCGCTCGGGGCATCGAGCTTGTGGACGTGATGAGTCTCCTCGATGTGAGGAACATATCCGTAGCCCTTGAGTATTTCACTCACCTTTGCAACTGCTGCAAATACGGCGTTTACGCCTATTGAGAAGTTGGCTGAATAAATCATTGGTGTACCGACCTGATAAAAGTAGGAGATGACCTCCGTCTTTATCTCATCCCAACCGGTGGTTCCCACTACGACAGCCTTGAAGTTGTCGGCAAGAAACCTGTAGTTGGCCTTGAAAGCATCAGGTGTTGTAAAATCGATTACCACGCACTGCTTTGCAAGTGCAGGGTCGATGGAGCATACGTCCTCCGTAGCGGCTGCGATTTCAATGCCGTGCTTGTGGAGCACTCCTTCTACCATATGGCCCATTCTGCCATATCCACTAATAACTGCTTTCATATATCTTCAAATAATTGGTGATTGCTTCTTCTATTTGCTTTACTTCGATTTGCTCATCATCACGGTGTGCAACGAAAATCGAGCCCGGACCGCAGATGATTTTCTTTTCGAATCCTGCGAGATGGGGTGCATCGCTTCCGAAAGATACGGATTTTCCGTGAAATCCTTCAGGAACGAAATACTCCAGTGGTGAATCTCCTCCACGAGGAGTGACTTCTATCCGGCCCGGGATGTTTTTCTTCTCCATCCACCTGCACACGGCGGCATCACTGGCGAAGGTGGTTCTGAAATAAATGCGGCAGCTCAGTTCCGGGCTGAGTATGTTCTGGGGATTGTCGCTGCGCAGCATACCTACGTTCCAGCTGGTCTCTCCGAGCACTTTGTCCCGCGGGAATTCGGCCTCAACTTCGAGCTCAATCATAAAGTCCATGAACATATCCACCGCGCTGCGCCCTTTTTCGGGATATCCGCTGTGAAAGGGCTGGCCTATGAACCTGAGGTCATAGGACTTGGTGCCCTTGGATGCGCTGGCGGGAATGTTGCCCGTAGGCTCGCCTATTACCAGAAGCGGCGCGCTCAGGCGGCCGGAGAAGGCCTTTGCGCCCCAGGAACCGGTCTCTTCCCCGCTGACCAGAAGCAGCGCAAAGCCTTCCCGGCCGCGTGCCTCAAGTTCCTTGCAGGCCGCATACATACTGATCAGCTGCCCTTTTGCATCGCAACTGCCGCGTCCGCGCACAAGGCCTTCTTCGAAGCTCGGGGGAATGTAAGGCGGAACGGTGTCCATATGTGTGCAGAACACCACCTTCGGTTCTCCCCAACTCAGCAGCAGGTCGAGGCTCCCATCCCCCACCTCTATGGCTTCCTTTGACGGGGCCTCAAGCCGCTCGAGCAGAAATTCCGCAAGACGGCGTTCGCTTCCGGAAGTGGAGTCTATGGAGAGAATCTCCCGGAAAAGCTGGGCGTATTTAGGGAACAGTGCTTCCATTATTTTCTGGTGATTACCGCACCGAGCGCCCTCAGACGCTCATCGATACATTCGTAACCGCGGTCTATCTGCTCAATGTTGTCTATTTCAGAAGTGCCGCTTGCCGACAGGGCTGCAAGCAGCAGGGCGATGCCGGCGCGGATATCAGGCGAGGTCATCCTTCCTGCGCGCAGGCAATGCTTGTGGTCGTGCCCGATGACTACGGCCCTGTGCGGGTCGCAGAGAATGATCTGCGCTCCCATATCTATGAGCTTGTCCACGAAGAACAGGCGGCTCTCGAACATCTTCTGATGGATGAGCACGGAGCCCTTGCACTGCGTGGCCACTACCAGCATCACGGAGAGCAGGTCCGGAGTAAGGCCCGGCCAAGGCGCGTCGGCTATGGTCATTATGGAGCCGTCTATGAAGGATTCGATTTCGTAGCTTTCCTGCTCCGGGATGAAGATGTCATCCCCCCTCTGCTCCAGCTTCACGCCCAGGCGGCGGAAGCTCTCAGGGATAATGCCTAGCTCTTCGTAATGGACATTCTCTATGGTCAGCGCACTGCGGGTAATCGCGGCAAGACCTATGAAAGACCCCACCTCGATCATATCCGGAAGTATGGTGTGCGTGGCACCGACGAGTTCCTTTACACCGGTGATGGTCAGCAGATTGGAGCCGATTCCGTCGATGCGCGCACCCATCTTGACCAGCATACGGCAGAGCTGCTGCACATAAGGCTCGCAGGCGGCGTTGTAAATGGTGGTGACCCCGGATGCAAGGGTTGCGGCCATAATGGTATTGGCCGTACCGGTTACGGACGCCTCGTCACGAAGCATACGGGTGCCGTGCAGGGCCGCAGGTGCCGTGAGATGGTACGCCTTCACTTCCGTGTCATAGACATAGTCGGCGCCCAGCTTTACGAATCCTTCGATATGGGTGTCCACCCTGCGGCGACCGATCTTGTCTCCACCCGGCTTTGGGAAGAAGGCCTCCGAGAAGCGGGTGAGCAGCGGGCCGACTATCATAACGGAACCCCTGAGCTTAGCGCATTTGCTTACAAACTCGGCGCTCCTGATGTAGTCGAGGTTCAGTTCAGCGGCAACGAAGCTGTAATCCCCCTTTGCGTGCCTTGTCACCTGCACTCCCATCCCGCGCAGCAGGTCTATAAGGTTGAGCGTGTCGAGTATTTCCGGCACGTTGTCGATACGGACTTCCGAAGAGGTGAGCAGCACTGCACTCAGCACTTCAAGCGCTTCGTTCTTTGCTCCCTGAGGACGGATGGAACCGCTGAGGCGATGGCCTCCTTCTATGATGAATGAACTCATATTACTTGACTATAGGTGCTCGACTTCAGGATGCAACTGTACGCCGAAACGCTTCTGCACGGCATCGATGACTTCCTGCTCGAGACTGATTATTTCCTGCGAAGTGGCTTCTCCGCTGTTGTTCACTATTACCAGAGGCTGCTTTGCGTACACGGCGGCGCCTCCACGCACTGCACCCTTGAATCCGCACTGCTCTATCATCCAGGCTGCCGGAATCTTTATGAAGCCTCCTTCGAGGACGTAGTGCGGCACGTTTTCATATCCTTCGGAAATCTTCAGGAACTGAGATGCGCTGACTACCGGGTTCTTGAAGAAACTGCCGGCAGAGCCTATTTCCTGAGGGTCAGGCAGCTTCTCCCTGCGTATACGGATTATTGCCTCACGCACCTGCATCGGGCTCTGAGGCGCTTCTTCCGCGAAAACCTGCTTCAGGGCACCGTAGGCAATCTGCGGCCGGGGTTCCCTGCTGAGCCGGAGCAGCACGCCGGTCACTATGTAGCGCCCCTTGTACTGCGGATCCTTGAATATGGAGTCGCGGTAGCCGTAGCGGCACTGTTCCTGCTTGAAAGCCGTTTTCTCGCGGGTAGTGATGTCGAAGCAGGTGACACCGACTATCACATCCTTGGCTTCAACCCCATAGGCCCCTATGTTCTGGACGGCGGCGGCCCCTGCGGTTCCCGGAATCAGGGAAAGGTTTTCAAGGCCCCAAAGACCGTCATTGCAGGTCTTTTCAACCAATTCATCCCAGTTTACCCCGGCACCGACAGCCAGCGGCACAGTGTCCGCGCCAACATCGAAATACTTGATGTAATCTATGCGGGAGCGCAATACCGTCCCCGGGAAATCGCCGGTGAAAAGCAGGTTGGAGCCTTCGCCTATGCTGATTACAGGCTGGGGCAGGGAGTCGAAATCCAAGCCTTTCAGGTCTTCTATGCTCCCGTACTCAATATAACAGCGGCAGGACACCTTCATCCTGAAAGTGTTCTGCCTGCTGAGATCGTAATTGTCGTATCGGCTTATCATTATTCCTTAACCGTGCTGGCAAGGAAGAGCTCGTCCATCTGGGACTGGTCGATGCGGCTTGGAGAATCAATCATCACATCACGACCCTGGTTGTTCTTAGGGAAGGCGATGTAATCACGTATGGTCTCCTGACCTCCGAAGAGGGCGCAGACGCGGTCGAAACCGAAGGCAAGACCTCCGTGTGGCGGTGCACCGAACTTGAAGGCGTTGATAATGAAGCCGAACTTGTATTCTGCATCTTCCTTGGATATTCCGAGAACTTCGAACATACGGCTCTGCATCCCGGCATCGTGGATACGGATGGATCCGCCGCCGAGCTCTGTGCCGTTGAGCACGAAGTCGTAAGCATTAGCACATACCCTTTCAAGATCCTCTTTCCTGTCGGAATAGAACCACTTCTCGTGTTCCGGCTTTGGAGCTGTGAACGGATGGTGCATTGCATAGAAACGCTGTGTCTCGTCGTCCCACTCCAGAAGAGGGAAATCGACAATCCACAGAGGCGCGAAGGTGTGAGGGTCGCGCAGACCGAGCCTGCCGCCCATCTCGATGCGCAGCACGCCGAGCTGGGTCTGGGTCTTGCGCTTCGCACCGCAGAGAATCAATACGAGGTCTCCCGCCTTGGCCTCAACAGCGTCAGCGATTGCCTTTACCTGCTCCGGTGTGTAGAACTTGTCTATGCTTGACTTGTAGCTGCCGTCGGCATTGCACTTGATATAGACAAGGCCCTTTGCACCTACCTGAGGGCGCTTTACCCATTCGGTGAGTTCGTCAATCTGTTTGCGGGTGTACTCGGCGCAGCCGGTTGCGGCAATGCCTCCGACGTACTCGCAGCTGTCAAAGACGGAGAAACCATGACCCTTTACAAGGCCGGTAATCTCGTGAATCTTCATGCCGAAGCGCACATCCGGCTTGTCTGAGCCGTAATTATCCATAGCGTCGTACCAGCTCATCCGCGGAAGCGGGTTGGGGATGTCCACGCCAAGGGCGTTCTTGAACATCTGCCGCATCATACCCTCGAAGGTGTTGAGCACATCCTCCTGCTCCACGAAGGCCATCTCGCAGTCAATCTGCGTGAATTCAGGCTGACGGTCGGCGCGGAGGTCTTCG
>CAKMNE010000013.1 GCA_927798505.1 uncultured Bacteroidales bacterium | reverse complement strand
ATGAGAATTTTCATACTCCTGTTGTGCTCTCTGTACGCTTACGGAGCGCTTCAGCACGAAGCCCGCTCCCAGGTACTTTGTTCTGACATCGTCATCTGCGGCAAGGTCCTCAGGGGTACCCTGCTGGAGAATAGTTCCTTCATACAGGAGGTAAGCCCTGTCTGTGATGGCAAGGGTCTCTCCGACATTGTGGTCGGTGATGATTACACCGATGTTCTTGTATTTCAGTTTGGCAATGATGTACTGAATGTCCTCAACGGCTATAGGGTCCACTCCTGCGAAAGGCTCGTCCAGAAGAATGAACTTCGGGTCTATTGCCAGGGCGCGGGCGATTTCGCAGCGGCGTCTTTCACCTCCGGAAAGTTGGATTCCGAGGGATTTGCGCACTTTGGAAAGGTTGAACTCTGAAATCAGGTCCTCCAGGCGCTGCTCCCTGACATCTTTGGGATAGCCTTTCATCTCCATCACGGAAAGTATGTTGTTTTCCACGGACATCTTGCGGAAAACGGAGGCATCCTGAGGGAGATAGCCCACACCCATCTGAGCCCTCTTGTACATAGGAAGTTTGGTAATTTCGGTCCCGTCGAGATAGACGTGGCCGTCATTTGGGACAATCTGCCCGGTTATCATATAGAAACTGGTGGTCTTGCCGGCGCCGTTGGGACCGAGGAAACCTACGATTTCGCCTTGGTTGACCTCCATGCTGACGCCTTTCACCACGGTACGCATACCGTATTTCTTCACCAGGTTTTCACAATACAGTTTCATATCCTTTTATGCATCAAGTTCGAGTTCCTTCACAAGAAGGGCTACCTCCGGGTTCTCGTTCATCATCCTCTTGGCCTTGTCCTTGTCGAGATAGACTACGGGCTTCTGCTCTTCCTGCGGAAGCACGTCCACCTCTATTCCCAGTCTGGATGAACCGGCCAGCTGTTTGAATTCCTCCTGCATACGGGTCAGCATAGTGCTCTTGATCCAGTCGCTCTGGGCATCGGAAACGACAAAAAACCTGACTATCTTCATTCCGTTTTCCTCGCGTATTTCCAGCCGCGCATTGGAAATCGCATTTGCAAGACGCGGGCGGGAGGCGAAGCGGGCGCCGAGTTCAGGCCACTTTGCCATTATCTGCTCATCCGGGAGCAGAGGGTCGGCGGCCTTGACTTCAGTGGCCGTACCGCGCTGTCCTTCAGCTTCAGCAATCATACTGCCGAGCGAAACGCTCGCGGCTGTGCGGCGGGCGCGCGGAGACCCCGGCGCAGGCTGAGGTGCGGGCGCCGGTTGGGCGGCCGGTGCGGGCTCAGGTGCAGGAGCGGGCTGAGGTGCAGGCGCGGCCTCGGGAGCTGCGTCAGGCTGGGCAGGAACAGCAAGCGGCTGGGCAGGAGCTGCGGCAGGCTGGGCAGGAGCGGGCTGCTGGGCGGGCTGAGGGGAGGCATTGAGGAAGCAGAGCTTCATCAAGGCAAATTCTATATGAAGCCGCTGATTTGCAGCAGCCTTGTAACCGGCCTCGCAGGCAGTGGTAACGGCCAGCGCATCATAGATGAACTTCACAGTACACTGCTCTGCCTGTTGCACATAACGGCGGCGCAGGCTGTCAGGAAAATCCAGAAGACCTTCCAGTCCGCCGGTGCGGCTTACCAGCAGGTCACGCAGATGTTCTCCTACGGAAGAAATGAAATACTGCGCGTTGAAGCCCTTGGCAAGCACCTCGTCCAGAAGCAGGAATGCGCTTTTGTAGTCACCCCTGAGGGCTGCGTCAACTATTTTGAAATCGTACTCGTAGTCGAGCACATTGAGGTTGCGGATAACATCTTCATAATGGACCTCGGTGCCGCAGAATGCCACAGTCTGGTCGAATATGGTGAGGGCATCGCGCATCGCGCCGTCCGCCTTACGGGCAATCACATGGAGCGATTCGTCATCTATGGTGATGTTCTCCCTGTTGGCAATCGAGCGCAGGTTCATCACGATGTCGGGCACACTGATGCGGTTGAAATCATAGGTCTGACAACGTGAAAGAATGGTCGGGATAATCTTGTGCTTCTCAGTGGTACAGAGGATGAATATCGCATGCGCAGGCGGTTCCTCGAGGGTCTTCAGGAAGGCGTTGAACGCGGACTGCGAAAGCATGTGAACCTCGTCTATGATATACACGCTGTAGCGTCCGACCTGAGGAGGAATCTGGACCTGGTCCATCAGGGCCTTGATGTCGTCCACTCCGTTGTTGGATGCTGCATCCAGCTCGCGTATGCAGTAGGAGCGTCCTTCGGCGAAGGACAGGCAGGACTCGCACTCGCCGCAAGGATCCATATCCGCAGTGGGATTGGAACAGTTGATGGCTTTTGCAAAGATGCGGGCAGTGGAAGTCTTTCCCACTCCGCGAGGACCGCAGAAAAGATAAGCGTGTGCAAGCTGGCCGCGAAGAATCGAGTTCTTCAGCGTCCTGGCAATCATATCCTGTCCTATAAGCGTTTCAAACGAGTCGGGACGGTATTTTCTGGCCGATACGATATAATCTGACATAGGACACAAATATAATGAATAATTTGGTCTTTTTCGTAAATTTGCAATATGTCCACAAAGAGACTGAAATACATCCTGCTCACGGCTTTCCTGCTGCTGCCTCTGCTGTGCAACGGCCAGGTTTCCGTATTTACCAAGAAACAGAGAATTGCCGACTTTGCGGCCAAGACCACCAAGATAGTGCTGACCGGTGACGACGCCTTCGACCACTGCCTGCAGAGCGAAATCTCCAGCCGCTGGCGAATCAGCCCCTACGAATTCTGCTCCAAGGCGGAATACGACAACAGCAAAACCAGTTCAAAATACTACTTCCTGCACTGCGAGAAGACGGCATCCGGCCTCACCGAGATGATTCTCACCAAGGGAGGAGGCAGGGGCGGAGCCAGCAATCTGGACAGCAGGCTGGATGTGGTCAGCGTCCCGGTGGACATACGCTATATGGCCATAATCATTGACATCATACAGAACTATGTCGAGGACGCCACTGTCAGCGAGGCCAAGGGCATGCTGGGGCTCAAATCCTACAACGGCAACCTGAGGAAGGTCAGGCGCAAGAAAATCTACTACGCCAGCCGCGAGGACGAGTATTTCACCGACAGCCTGATCTACAATTCGGCACCCTGCCTGGTAGCCTTCAGTATCGCACCCGAGAAGCCATCCTCCAAAGCCAGGGTGGCGCTGTTCATAGCCTCAGCGGACACTCACGAACTGTATTTTTACAAGAAACGCAAATTCTCCATCGAAACTGACCGGAACTTCTCCGAGAAGGAGCAGAAGGAACTCGAGCGGGAGCACGGCTATTCACTATGAGGAGCGGGACAACTGAATACGGACTCAGATACGCCGTAAAGCGGAGCTCCAGCAAGGTGGGCTACTGCTCGCTTGGCGTGCGTTGCGGCACCAGAGCCGAAGGCAATCTGCCGGAAGGCATTGCGCATCTTGTGGAGCACACCATCTTCAAAGGCACCCTCACCAGAAGCGCAGCCAGAATCAACTCTTACCTGGACCGCCTGGGCGGGGAACTCAACGCCTACACCACAAAGGAAGAGATAGTGCTGCATTCCACCGTTCTAAAGGAGGATATATGGAAGGCCTGCGGCCTGCTGCTCGACATCGCCACCCATGCGACCTTCCCGGAGCACGAGGTTGAGACGGAAAGGGGAGTGGTGCTGGATGAAATCATATCCTACAAAGACAGCCCGTCGGAGGACATCTACGACTGCTTCGAAAGCTCGCTGTTCGCCGGGCACCCTCTCGGAAGGCTCACCCTCGGCACCCGGGAAAGCGTGAGCGCCATAGGTCCGGGAGAGCTGCGCGAATACTACCGCAACTGTTTCGTGCCTTCGGCTATGGCCCTCTGCATAGTGGCTAACGAAGACGAAGCCGTGCTCGAGCAGAAGGCGCTGAAACTTTGCGAGGTCGCATTCGCCGGCATAAGCGGAGAGGGAGGGTTCGAGCTCTGCGCCCCGGCGCCGCATATCTTCAGCCGTACCGAAGAAAGGGACAACCACGAGGCCAATGCCGTTATCGGAGCCCTTGCGCCTTCGCTCTATGAGGAGAAGGAAAGGCTGACCGCCGTACTGCTGGCCAACATACTGGGAGGCCCTGCCTCCAACAGCCTGCTGGGCGCCGAGCTCAGGGAAAAGCATGGCTGGGTCTATGGGGTGGAATGCGGATACACCCAGTACAGCGATGCCGGCCTTATGTCCGTCAGCATAGGCTGTGACCGCGAGAATCTGGGGCGATGCCTTCGCTCCACCCGCAGGATACTTGACAAAATGTGCTCCGACCCCCTTGGCGAGGCCAGGCTCAGAGCCTGCAAGAAGCAGCTGCTCGGACAGCTTGCAATCAGCTCCGACAGCGGGGAGAACCAGTGCCTGTCGATGGGCAAGAGCCTGCTCTCCTTCGGAAGGATTGCCTCCGATGCCGAGACTTTGGAAGCAATACGCTCCATCTCCGCCGAGCAGCTGAGGGCAATGGCCGAAAGGGTCTTCGGCGAAGGAAAGACCTCTGAACTCATATTCATCTGATGGAAAGCGCAAGCGACAAATACATACGCGAGCACTCCACCCCGCAAAGCGAGGCTCTGGAGTGGATAGAGAAGCAGACAAACATCCAAACCAATTACCCGCGGATGCTCTCCGGCAGGGTCCAGGGCAGGTTTCTGACCATGCTTACAGAACTGTGCGGAGCCCGTCAGGTGCTGGAAATAGGATGTTTCACCGGCTATTCCGCCCTTTGTTTCGCTTACGGTGTCGGAGAAGCGGGGCATGTGGACACCCTGGAGATCAATGATGAGCTGGAGGAGCTGACACGCAGCGGATGGCGCAGGTCCGGCATCGAGGACAGGATCACCCTGCACATCGGAGATGCCCTGGATACTCTGAAAACACTGTCGGAGCAGGGACGCCGCTACGATTTGGTATATATTGATGCAAACAAAAGGGAGTACCTCGAATACTACGAAGCCGTGTTACCCCTGGTCAGGCAGGGCGGGCTGATTCTCGCAGACGACACCATGCTGGGCGGCAAGGTCTGTCAGGACCAGGTGCCTGCAGACAAGCAGACCCGGGGTCTTGTCCGCTTCAACGAAGCCGTGGCCTCGGACAGCAGGGTCGAGTGCGTGATGCTCCCTATCCGGGACGGACTCACCCTGATACGCAAACTCTAGGAAAGGCTGGTACCTATTTCTTCAGAGACTACGTCCACAGCGATGCCATGCTCGCGGAGAATCTCCGCAAAGAAATGCTCGAACTTGTTCTCGACTATGTTGCGGGTCATCCAAAGCACGATTTTTCCATCATAGCCTACGCAACTTGCCGCACCGCTGGTACCCCTTTGCCTTCCAAGGACAAAGTCCATGCTCTGCACATAAGGACGCATCTGCTCCGGAAGTCTTACCGCCCCGAGGTTGGAAATTGTGTAACTGCTGAGCTTGTCACCCTTCAGACGACATATAGTGTCTATTGCAAAGCGCTTGATGCAGCGCGGAATCACCGATATAGCCAGACTGTCCTCAAGGGCCACATTGGCCGCAATCTTCTTCTCCAGCTCGCTTGGCAAGGTCTTGAGAGCCTTCTGGGCGGCCACAATGTGCAGCAGTTCATCAAAGGTATAATAACCGTTGGACACATCTACTCCGAGGTTGACATAGGATGAGTAGTTGCGGAGAGTCTCTCCTTCGAAGAGCCTGCGAAGGTCCACCGGCACATTGATTTTGAGGTTATTCCTTTTGTGGCGTCTGCGGTTGTGCTTATGCTCCTGCTGCAGGGCATCTAGCATTGCCGCAGCAAGGAAGTCGGTGACGGTGTAGCCGCTGTCGGCAATCGCAGCCTTCACATCGGCCGCGCTGAACTCCATCCTTTCACCGCGAAGAGCCTGACAGCAGATTCTCTTTCCTTTTATATGGTAAGCGGTATCATCCTGCTCGAGAGCTCCCTTCTTGCCGGAAAAAAGGCGGAAGCTGTCATCGGTCTCACCGGTCCTTGGCGGCTCGGAAGGGTCAAGAACCAGTGAGTCGTAGCTGATGGCGGTCTTATAGCGCAACCTGATGTATTCACCGGTCAGGGTAAGCAGGAAGGTCTGCCCGCCGTGCCCGTCTGCGATGGCATGGAATACATCCAGCACTATGCGCTTGCCGTCAGCCATTACCTTGAACAGGAAACCACCGTGGAAGCGGAAGCCGCGCACACCTATTCCGGTGTACTTGGACACAACAGGCATCTTCTCGAGGGTAGTCAGATACCACCAGAAGAAACCGTTCCTGAGAGTGCATCCGAAAGTCGGGATACGCTTGACGGTGTTCACCAGAGCCTGCTGGAGAATGTTGACATTGACAGGGTCGGCAAGAGTAACGCTGAGCCTGTAGATTGAGGCATAACGCTTGGTAAGCGAAGCCGGATATATATTGGAGGCATTGTCAAGCCTCAAACTTAATTTCGTTTCCATACCGCAAAAGTACTGCGGAGCGCGGCATTGGAAAAGAAACTGCCACCAAGCGTGACGAAAAGTAGACAAAACGCCGATTCTGGGACGAAAGTGCCGTTTTTAGGGACGAAAATCAGCTCATCCCATTTTCGTCCCAGACGTTTCAGGGACAAAAATCAACCTATCTGAGCTCCATTGGCAAGGGCTTCGGCCGGGGTGATGAAACGCATCTTACCATCTCCCTGACGGGCCATCAGAATCATACCCTTCGATTCGATTCCCCGGATTGTGCGGGGTGCCAGATTTGCAAGTATGCAGATTTGCTTGCCCAGCATCTGCTCCGGAGTGTAGTACTCGGCTATGCCGGAGACTATAGTGCGTTTGTCAATGCCGGTATCGATGGTAAGCTTGAGCAGTTTGTCTGTCTTAGGCACCCTCTCAGCTTCAAGCACGGTAGCGGTGCGTATATCCATAGCCTCGAACTGCTCGAAGCTGCATAGCTCCTTCTGCGGAGCCACCTGCTTTGCGGCCTCTGCCTTGGCGGCTTCCTCCCTTTCCTTGCGTATTGCATCTAGCCTGTCGAGCTGACGCTGGATTTCCTCGTCTTCGACCTTGCTGAAAAGCAGTTCAGCCTGACCGATTTGATGTCCTTCCTCAAGAATGTCGCTCTTTCCCAGAAGTTCCCAATCAAGTGGAGAACCTATCATTTCGCGGAGCTTCTTCGCAGAGAACGGAGTAAACGGTTCGAAGGCAATTCCGAGGTCGGCGCAGATCTGAAGGCTGACATTGAGTATGGTGGCGGTGCGGGCCATGTCGGTCTTGGCCAGTTTCCAAGGTTCCGTGTCGGAGATGTATTTGTTGCCGACGCGGGCTATTGACATAGCATCCTTGAGAGCCTCGCGGAAGTGATAGCCTTCGATGTTCTTCTCAAGGGAGGCCTTGAGCTGAGGAATCTGGGCAAGGGCTTCGGTATCGACAGGCTGCAGTTCCCCCGCAGCAGGCACCTTGCCGCCGAAATACTTATGTGTGAGAACAACGGCACGGTTGACGAAGTTCCCGAAAATGGCCACGAGTTCGCTGTTGTTGCGCGCCTGGAAGTCCTTCCAGCTGAAATCATTGTCTTTGGTTTCAGGGGCGTTGGCAGTGAGCACATAGCGAAGCACATCCTGCTTTCCCGGGAAGTCCTTAAGATACTCGTGAGCCCAGACTGCCCATCCCCTGGAGGTGGAAATCTTGTCACCCTCGAGGTTGAGGAATTCGTTTGCCGGCACATTGTCCGGAAGTATGTAGCCGTCCCCGTAGGCCTTGAGCATTGCAGGGAACACTATGCAATGGAATACTATATTGTCCTTGCCTATGAAATGCACGAGCCTGGTGTCCTCGCTCTTCCACCACTTCTCCCAGCTGTCCGGAAGCAATTCCTGAGTATTGGAGATGTAGCCTATCGGGGCATCGAACCAGACATAGAGCACTTTACCTTCGGCTCCCTCTACCGGAACCGGCACGCCCCAGTCCAGGTCGCGCGTAACGGCACGGGGCTGAAGACCTCCGTCCAGCCAGCTCTTCACCTGGCCATAGACATTGGAGCGCCACTCTTTGTGGCCCTCGAGAATCCACTGCCTGAGCCACTGCTCATAGTCCTGAAGAGGCAGATACCAGTGGGTGGTTTTCTTCTTGATGGGCTCAGCGCCGCTAAGCTTGGATTTAGGGTTGATAAGCTCCTCCGGGCTAAGCGTGCTTCCGCACTTTTCGCACTGGTCTCCATAGGCCCCTTCCGCACCGCACTTCGGGCAGGTGCCGACGATGTACCTGTCGGCAAGGAAGGTTTTGGCCTCGGGGTCATAGTACTGCTCGCTTTCCCTGGTTATGAACTTGCCCTCGTCGTAGAGTTTGCGGAAGAATTCCGAAGCGTTCTTTTCGTGAACTTTGGATGAGGTGCGGCCGTATATGTCGAAATTGATGCCAAGCCCCTTGAAACTCTCGTCAATTATCTTGTGATACTTGTCAACAATGTCCTGAGGGGTGCAGCCCAGCTGGCGGGCCTTGATGGTAATCGGCACTCCGTGCTCGTCGCTTCCGCAGACATACAGCACCTCCTCTCCCCTCATCCTGAGGTAGCGGACATAAATGTCGGCAGGAACATAAACACCGGCCAGATGGCCAATATGCACCGGGCCATTGGCATAAGGCAACGCGCAGGTTACCAGAGTTCTTTTGAAATTCTTTCCCATAATCTGAATAAATCAGCCCCAAAGTTAACACTAAATTCGAACTTGAGCAAAACCGATTACTTCCCGGAGATGCTGTTGAGCAGTTTCTGAATCTCCACTATGTGTTTCATCAGATCCATCTGTTCCTGAGGGTCGGAAGTGCGGGCCAGCTGTTCAGTCATACTGTCGATTTTCACTTCCAGCCTGCGTATGGCGTACATACTCAGGGTCTTCGGCACATAGTTGACAAGCCAGGAACCGGGAGTGGTCAGCGAGTCGGCAAAACTCTTGACAGTAATCTCGTATTTTTCAATGGCGATTTCCGACACGGCCTGGGCAAGAACTCTGTCCGGAGAATCCAGCATAATACGGATTATCGTATCCTGGTCCTTGCCCTCATCGTACAGTTGAAGGTAGGTGTCATACACTTTCCGGTAAATCGAATTTGAGAATTGACAGTTGTCACTGTCCAGAGCGCTGCTGATAAACTCCGTTACGGTGTAAGGGTCTTCAACATAGAACTTGGAACCCGTCTCAAACAGCATTTTGTCCTGTCCGTTTTTCAGAAGAAAGCTCAGAAGGTCAGCCTCCAGAGGGGCCAGTTTCGGGCACTCCAGGTTCCCGGATTCAACCGGTGCGGCTTTTGGCTCGGGGGCGGTCTCCTGCTGCCTGGTCTTTGAATTGCGTCTGGTTTTGTAGATGCGGCTTTGGACAATCTTTTCGTCAATTCCGAAACGGTGTGCGCACTCCTGGGCAAAGATGGTTCTCTTTGTCGGGTCCGGTACCGCCGCCACAGTGTCTGCAATGTCGTTGATCAACTCGGCCTTTCGTATAGGGTCGCCATTTGCAGATTCCAGAAGCAGGTCGATTTTGAAGGAAATGAAATCCTTTTCGTTACGGGCAATGTAATCCTGAAATTCAGCAAGGGTGTGCTTGCGCCCGAAACTGTCCGGGTCCTCCCCGTCAGGGAGCAGGACTATCCTTACGTTCATTCCTTCGGCGAGAACCATATCCGTACCTCTGAGGGCCGCGTGTATTCCGGCCTTGTCGCCGTCGTAAAGGATGGTGAGATTCGAGGTGAAGCGGCCTATGAGCCTGATCTGCTCCACAGTAAGCGAAGTGCCGCAGGAGGCAACCACATTGGCGAAGCCCAACTGCTGCATAGTGATTACATCCACATTGCCCTCCACCAGATAGCACTTGTCCTGTCTTGAAATCTCGGCTTTCGCAAAATAGATTCCGAGCAGGGATTTGCTCTTGGTGTATATCTCAGTCTCCGGAGAATTGACGTATTTCGCGTTTACATCGGACCGCAGGGTTCGTCCCGAGAAAGCGATGACGCGGCCAGAAACCGAATGTATAGGGAACATAACCCTTTCCCTGAAGCGGTCTGTCACGCTGCCGTCCTCGTGCTGCACGCTAAGTCCGGCATCGATCAGGTACTCCAGTTTATGTCCTGCTGCGATTGCGGCATCCGTAAGCGCCCTGCGGGAGGATGGAGCCCAGCCAAGGCCGTATTTTTCCACAGTTTCATCCAACAGTCCGCGCTTGTGATAATAGGCCATTGCCACAGACTTGCCTTCACCGCTCTTGAGCTGGTCGCAAAAGAATTTGTGGGCAAACTCGGTGACAATCATCAGACTCTCCTTACGCTGTCTGCCCATTATCTCCTCGGGGGTGAGTTCTTCCTCTTTTACTTCGATATGGTATTTCTTCCCGAGGTATTTCAGGGCTTCGGTATATGAACAGTGCTCATATTCCATTACAAAGCCGATTGCAGTGCCGGCTTTGCCGCATCCGAAGCATTTGAATATACCCTTGGACGGGGTGACATAGAAAGAAGGGGTTTTCTCGTTGTGGAAAGGACAGCAAGCGACATAGCTCGCGCCACGCCGCTTCAATGTAAGGAAGTCACCTACAACTTCCTCTATTTTCGCCGTCTCCTCAATCAGTTGAACTGTGTTCTGCGGAATCATAGGGCTTAAGATGCTACTTCACAAAGGAATTTCAGACGGCAGAGACGGATTTCGGTTTCGGAATAGTCGCTGCCAAGTGCCCCCAGAGCCTCATCGAGAGTTCCCTCCACAGATTCGCTCTTGAACCATTCGAATATCTCTTCTATAATGAAATCATCAATCTGTGTATTGATATAATAATTCAGATTCAGTTTAGTGCCGGTGGACACAATGGACTCGATCTCATCGAGCAGCTCCAGAAAATCCATATCCATGTTCCGTGCAATGTCATCAAGCGGAATCCGGCGGTCTATCTGGCTGATAATCTTGATTTTCCTGTCCGACTTTCCAGCCGTGGTCTTCACCACGAAATCGTCCGGGCGCTCAATCTCATTCTCTTCCACATACTTGGCAATCAGCGCAACGAACTCCTTACCGTACTTCTTGGCCTTACCCTCACCGACTCCCTGGCAATTGCGCAGTTCGGAAATAGTGATAGGATAAAGTATCGACATATCCTCGAGGGCAGGGTCGCCGAAGAGTATCCACGGCTGCAGGCCCAGCCTGTGGGCAAGGTCCTTGCGCAGATCCTTGAGCATAGCGAGCAGCACAGGGTCGCCTCCGCCTCCGCGCATAGCACCCGCCGCAGCACCCGCAGCCATCTCATCGTCGTCATCCTCATCGGAATCGGAAGATGAGAACTGCCTGTCCTCGACCAGATTCAGCGGCCAAGGGTTCTCCAGGAACTGACGGCCCAGCTCCGTGACATGGATCAGCCCGTAGGTCTCGATTTCCTTGTCCAGAAGATGCATAATCAGGCCCTGATGGATAACTGCGGCCCAGAAGCGCTCGGTGTGCTCGTCTCCAGCCCCGAAAAACTGAATTTTGTCGTGGTTGTAGCTCTTCACCATGGCGGTGTCATTGCCGGCTAGTATGGCTGCAAGATGCTCCACTTTGAAATGCTCCTTCAGGGAGAGAATCAGACGGATGACCAGTTTCATCTCCAGTCTTCCGTCGAACACCTTCTTCGGATGCAGGCAGTTGTCGCAGATTCCGCAATTGTCCGGCAGATAGTCCTCTCCGAAATAGCCGAGCAGCAGTTTGCGGCGGCACTGGCTGGATTCGGCATAGGCAACCACCTCGTTGAGAAGCTGTTTGCCTATCTCCTGCTCAGCCACCGGCTTGCCCTGCATAAACTTCTCCAGCTTCTGTATATCCTTGTAGCTGTAGTAGGTGATGCAGACTCCCTCCTTGCCGTCCCTGCCTGCGCGGCCTGTCTCCTGATAGTAGCTCTCCACGCTTTTCGGGATGTCGTAATGGATGACAAAGCGTATGTCCGGTTTGTCTATTCCCATTCCGAAGGCAATGGTCGCAACTATCACGTCCACATCCTCCATCAGGAACTTGTCCTGATTCTCTGCCCTGACCTTCGCTTCCAGTCCGGCGTGATAAGGCAGAGCCCGGATTCCGTTGATCTGAAGGAACTGGGCCATTTCCTCAACCTTGCGGCGGGACAGGCAATAGACTATTCCGGATTTGCCCGGGTTCTGGCGTATGTAGCGTACTATATCCTTGTCCGCATCGATTTTGTCCTTTACCTCGTAGTAGAGGTTTGGACGGTTGAATGAGGATTTGAACACCAGGGCATTGGGAATGCCGAGGGTTTTCAGTATGTCGCTCTGGACCTTTGGAGTGGCGGTCGCGGTAAGGGCTATTATCGGAGCCACGCCAAGGCTCTCCACTATCGGTCGTATGCGCCTGTACTCAGGTCTGAAATCATGCCCCCATTCGGAGATGCAGTGCGCCTCATCCACTGCATAAAAGGAAATCCTGATGGTTTTCAGGAAAGCAACATTCTCGGCCTTTGCCAGGGACTCTGGCGCAACGTAAAGGATTTTGGTCTTGCCGCTGCGCAGATCTGCCTTCACCTCGTCCATCTGCTGCTTGTTGAGGGAGGAGTTGAAGAAATGAGCTACACTTTCGTTTCCTTCCACAAATCCTCTGATTGCGTCCACCTGATTCTTCATCAAGGCTATCAACGGTGAAATCACTATCGCAGTACCCTCCATCATCAGGGCTGGCAGTTGATAACACAGGGATTTGCCGCCTCCTGTAGGCATAAGGACAAAACAGTCCTTGCCATCCAGAAGGCTTCTTATCACAGTCTCCTGTTCTCCCTTGAAGGAATCGAACCCGAAGAAATCTTTCAGAGTCCTGTGTATTTGTTCAGATGTTGCAATCATAGGATGTATGGTTAGGTTCAGAATGTATGGATGGCGAGGCCGGAACGGAGCTTAGGCTCAAACCATGTTGTCTTCGGAGGCATGATGTTGCCCGTATCCGCGATGTCCGTAATCTGTTTCATTGAAACCGGATAGAGCGCAAATGCAATCTTCATCTCTCCGCTGTCCACCCTGCGCTTCAGCTCGCCCAGCCCGCGAATGCCACCGACAAAGTCGATGCGCGAATCGGTGCGCAGGTCCTTGATGCCGAAGATGGCGTCAAGCACGTGATTCGAGAGTATGGTAACGTCCAGCACCCCAATAGGGTCAGAGTCGTCATAGGTGCCCGGGCGGGCTTTGAGCTGGTACCATTTCCCTTCGAGATACATTGAGAAGCTGTGCAGCTCGTCCGGAGCCCATATTTCCTCTCCCATGCACATCACGTCGAACTTCTCCCCGAGCATTCCTATCACCTGGGTTGGCTGCAGCCCGTTCAGGTCACGCAGCACCCTGTTGTAGTCCATAACCTTGAGCTGGTCCTCAGGGAAGCATACGGCCATGAAGTAGTTGTACTCCTCGTTTCCTGTGTGGGCAGGGTTCTTCTTTGCCCTTTCAGCCCCCACGCGTGCGGCTGCGGCGCTGCGATGGTGCCCGTCGGCGATGTAGAATGCATCCACCTTGTCGGTAAAGAGCTTGCTGATACGCTCTATCAGGGCATCGTCCGAAATAACCCACAGTTCGTGGCCAAAGCCGTTCTCATCGGTGAAACTGTACTCGGAAGGGCCCTTGACAGTCCGGGCTATGATGTCCTCCAGCTCGCTCTGGTGCTTGAAGGCGAAGAACACAGGCTCGATGTTCGCGCTTTGGATTTCGACATGGACCATACGGTCATCTTCCTTGTCCTTGCGGGTGAGCTCGTGCTTTTTGATGCGGCCCTCCACATAGTCCTGTGCGTGGGCACACAGCACATAGCCGTACTGGGTGCGGCTGCCCATGGTCTGGGCATAGATATAGTAGCAAGGCTTCTCATCCCTTACGAGCCACCCCCTCTGCTGCCAGAGGCGGAAGTTCTCCACCGCCTTGTCATAGACCTCGGGCGCGTGCTCTTCCGGCATGGGATCGAAATCGATTTCAGGTTTGGTGATATGAAGAAGCGACTTTTCTCCGGCCATAGCCTTGGCCTCCTCGGAGTTCAGCACGTCATACGGCGGAGCGGCTACCTCGGTAACCAGATTCTTTGGCGGACGAAGCGCCGCAAATGGTTTTACTCTCATAGGGCACTATTTGTTAACCTGGAACTTCCTTTCTCCTGTGGCGAAGAAGGCCACAATCTGGCGGGCTGCCGCAAGACCGGCGTTCACATTGGCCTCGGCGGTCTGCGCGCCCATTTTCTTAGGGGTGGCAAACACCCTGAGCCCGAACTTCTCCTGCAGTGTCGCGTAGTTGTCCGGCATTACGTCGGTGACATATTTGAGGTCAGGGCGGTCCTCCAGCGCCTTCTCAAGACCGGCCTCGTCAATTACCTCCTTGCGGGCTGTGTTGACCAGCACCGCACCCTTAGGCATGGAAGTGATGAGCTCATAGCCTATTGAGCCTACGGTCTGAGGGGTTGCAGGTATGTGCACGGACACGAAATCGCAGCTCTGATAGAGCTCCTTCAGCTCGGAAACCGGCTCCGCTCCGCCTTCTGCAATCTTTTCCGGGGTGAGGAAAGGATCTATGGCCTTTACCTTGAGTCCCAGGGCCTTGGCCTTGGCTCCTACCAGCCTTCCCACATTGCCGAAGGCCTGGATTCCTATTGTGCGGCCTTCGATCTCCGTGCCGGTGACAGGGGTAAACTGGTTGCGGCACATGAAGATCATCATGGCTATTGCAAGCTCAGCCACGGCGTTGGAATTCTGACCGGGGGTGTTCATCACCACCACACCGGCGGCACTTGCCGCAGCGAGGTCAACGTTGTCATAGCCGGCGCCAGCGCGCACTACTATCTTGAGCTTGGGAGCGGCGGCAATCACCTCCGCCGTAACCTTGTCCGAGCGTATGATCAGAGCCTCGGCATCAGATACGGCTGCCACCAGTTCGCTCTGGTCTGCATATTTCTCGAAGAGGACGAGCTCATGACCAGCAGCCTCGACGATTTCCCTTATTCCGCTTACCGCCTTTGCAGCAAACGGTTTCTGTGTTGCAAGAAGAACTTTCATAATCCTATTTGTGTGCCTTTTCGAACTCCTGCATGCACTTCACGAGAGCCTCGACGTCCTCCTGGGTGCAGGCGTTGTAGATGGAAGCGCGGAATCCGCCCACGCTGCGGTGGCCCTTGATGCCTATGATGCCTTCGCTCTTTGCGAGAGCGGCGAATTCGTCCTGAAGATGCTCGTAGCCCGGAGCCATCACGAAGCAGACGTTCATCAGAGAGCGGTCCTGCTTGTCTGCGGTGCCCACGAACAGAGGGTTGCGGTCGATTTCGGCATAGAGAGTGTCGGCCTTCCTGCGGTTGCGCTCATACATGGCCTCGACTCCGCCCATCGACTTCACCCACTTGAGGGTTTCGTTCATCACGAAGATGGAGAAGACAGGAGGGGTGTTGAACATAGACTCCTTGTCGATATGCACGCGAAGGTCGAGCATGGTAGGGATGTAGCGGCTCACCTTGCCGAGGGCGTCCTTGCGTATGATGGCGAAGGTGACGCCTGCAGGGCCCACGTTCTTCTGGGCGCCGCCGTAAATCATAGTATATTTGCTTACGTCCACAGGGCGGCTCATGATGTCGGAAGACATATCAGCGATGAGCGGCACCGGGCAGTCCATATCCTCGTGTATCTCCGTTCCGTAAATGGTGTTGTTGGTGGTAATGTGGAAGTAGTCCGCATCCTCCGGGATGGTGTAGCCCTTAGGGATGTAGCAGTAGTTCCTATCCTTGGAACTGGCCACTGCCACGGCCTCTCCCAGCCCCTTCGCCTCTTTGAGGGCCTTGCTTGCCCAAACGCCCGTGTCCAGGTATGCGGCCTTTTTCTCAAGGAAGTTCATTGCCACATAGAGGAATTCCATGGATGCTCCGGATGCGAGGAAAACGACCTCGTAGTCCTCAGGAATATGGAGAAGCTCCTTCCATAGAGCCCTGGTTTCATCCATTACAGCCTCCCACTCCTTGGTTCTGTGGGATATGCAGAGAAGGGATACGCCGGTTCCGGCGAAATTGTCGATTGCGGCCTTTGCATTGTCAAGCACCACCTGAGGGAGCAGGCAAGGTCCGGCATTGAAAACGTGAACTTTGTTCATATCTGTATCAGTTAGTGAGTTATTCTGTTTTTTGATAACTAAAGTTAGGAATATTCTTTGTCTTCTCCAAAAAATCCTGCTCAAGCGTCCGTCTTACCCTTACTTCCAGCGTGCAGTCAAGGCCGAAATCCTGGGCGCGCTGCTGCAGGCCCAGGTCCTTGACGGCCTTCATCACTTCCGGCATGGAGCCGTAGCCGAAACGCAGCCGCATCCAGCTGCCAGCGATTTTTTCGCATTTGGCGGCTTTTTCCAAAGCATCCGCCGTGGCGCTTTTGTATGCTCTGATAAGTCCTGGGATGCCGAGTTTGATTCCTCCGAAGTAGCGTACGACAATAACGGCCACATCGCTCAGGCCGGCGCTGTCTATCTGGCCGAGTATGGGCCTTCCCGCAGAACCGGACGGCTCCCCGTCGTCACTTGCGCGCCACAGCTCTCCGCCGCAGCCCAGCCGGTACGCGACGCAGTGGTGGCGCGCGTCGTGATACTCCTTCCGGGCCGCCTCCATCAGAGCCTTGACCTCGGCCTCGCTTTCCACAGGATAGGCAAGGGCTATGAAGCGGCTTCCCTGATCCTTGAAAAGTCCCTCCGAAGGGGCTGAGATGCTTTTATATACATCAGAATTTGAAATCATATTGTTCAAATTTAACAATTCTTTTTTATCTTCGCGCCATGATTTATCAATTCCGCGTTACGCTTCCCGGCATAAAGGGGTTCTACAGAATTTATAAGGTCAATTCTGCCAATACTTTCTACAGTTTCCACAAGCAGCTGCAGGCCGATCT
>CAKMNE010000012.1 GCA_927798505.1 uncultured Bacteroidales bacterium | reverse complement strand
TTACAAATATGTCTGGAGGGGTTTGGAGGAAATGTTCGAGTTCGCCCATCTCCACTGAAAATGCCTCTCAGGTATCCTGAGAGGCATTGTATTTCGGGGCGCAGCGGGCAGGTTTACCGATTGATCACGAGGTCGAGATTGCCGGAGACGGTGTCGATTTCCAGAGAGGAGAACAAATCCCCGTAACAGATATAACCGTCGCGGATATAGACGCGGAACTCACTGGAATACCCTCCGGAAGCACTGTCGAAATCACAGACAAATCCGAAATCCTCCGGGAAGGCAACGGTAACGCTGCCGGAAGTCGTATCTATATCCACCTCATAAGGAGCATACCAGGTCGAATACAAGATATTGCCGGAAACAGAATCTATATCCAGGTCCTTGGTATCCACATCTGCATACACATTTGCTGAAATCACATCTATATCGCAAAAATTCAGCACAGTCCCCTGAGGCAGGCACACGGTCAGAGTCTTTCCGAAAACACTGTGCCCATCATTGGAATAACGGACCGCCAGCACACCTCCGTCCATCCTGTAATAGGAAGGAGAACTCATATCCGCATTGTCATAAATCCTGGTGTAAGGCTTGTCCCAATAACAGATATCCACACGGGAATCCCGCCATTCGATGTCGAGTCCGGTCAAGGGCTCGGTAATCTGCACGTCATTGAAGCGGTAATAATCCCAATGGTCAATATGAATGCACGATGAACAAAGCATCGCAAAAGCGGCAAGGCCGCAAAACATAAACTTATTCATAGCTATTTGATTTCAACTCCGCCAAAACTGATGGAACCGGAGATATACAATGTAACTTCACCTGTAACCGGCTTATTTGCCCTGTTGTCAGAAATGCCTCCGAAAGCCGCCTCGGTAGCGTTCTTCACAACTATCCCTTCAGGAAGCAGAATTTCCACTCCACAGAAGCTGCAGTCAAGACGAATCAGGGCATCAGGCTGAATATGAGCCTTTCGCAAATCCAGACGTACGGCACCGAAGCCCGCCTTCACATCCACGCCCTCGAACATCTCATCATCAAAGCTGAGGAACTCTTTTCCGAACTGAACTTCGTACATACGGACGTTCTTGCCGTCACGATTGATGTTCTTCACTTCCCTCTTGGCTTCGGGAGCACCGTCGACACCGAAAACCCAGGACTGTCCGAAAATGAACTTAAGACCTATAAGGATAAGCAGTCCCGCAAGAGCGAACTTCCAGAAATCGCCCCAAAGCAGTATGTCTTGGGCGCAGAGCAGCATCACAACGCCCAACAGGATTCCGAAAACCGAGCCTGTACGGTCATGGTCCGTAAAAAGATTCAGAAAACAAGGAATGATAATGAACAGAGTCCACCATCCGGGGAAGAAGAAATTCACAGTAACGATTCCCAAAACACTGAGAATCCAAGTAAGTCCGGCCAGCACAAGGCCGATTCCAACCAAAATTTTGATAGCCTTTTTCATTTTTCTTTAACAATAATTATGAAGCTTTTCATAGTTCAAGTACTGAAACCATTTGGTAACCGTAATTCATAGTTCAACAATGCAAAGGTACAAAGACATATCCAGTCCGCAATCATCTCGATGTGGACAAGATAAAAGCGCAAGTGGTTAATAATCAGTATATTTTATTAAATAATAGTGGACAAGCGACAAAAAACTACAACTCCGGATACTTGTCCAGCAGCTCCAGACACATACGGCCGTTGTGATACGGGCACTTCCAGAAGCCTGCACGGTCGTCTTCTGTGTTGACTGAACCGTCAGAGCGGCGCGACCAGTACCATTCACCGTCAGGGGCAAGAAGATTGTCCTCTATGTAGCGCAGCTGGGTCCTCGCGCAGTCCAGCCACTTGGTCTTGCCGCTGCGCTTCCATTGCCACACGCAGCCGACAACGTTTTCAGCCTGCACCCACCAGTGACGGTCCGCGTCCACCTTGCCGTCTTTGAGGTCCTTCTCATAGGCCATGCCTCCGAGCGGAGTCCAACCCTGCACGGCAGCCTCTGCCATACGCGAGCAGACTTCGTTCACCTTCTCGGTCAAGGCATCGTCGCCAAGCACTTCCGCAGCCTCGGCAAGAAGCCAGGAACATTCTATATCGTGCCCATATGAAACCACGTGCGAAGTGCAGTTCCAATCGGCATCAAAAAACAGCGCAAGATGGCCGTTGGGGAGAATAATCCTGTCCAGGAATATCTCAATAAGCTTGCGAAGGCTGCTCTCCAGCCCCTTGTCCTTCCATACCCGGTAAAGCGAAGCATAGCCCTCGAGTATATGAAGATGGGTGTTCATAGTCTTTGCATCATTCTGGTCCTTGTCGCTGAGGCGCATATCCTCGATTGGAGACCAATCGCGCCTGAAGGCCTCAAAGTAACCGCCGCATACCGGATCCAGGCTGTGCTCCTCTATCACTTGGTATAGCTCCACAGCCTTCTGCAGCGCAAGCTCATCTCCGCTCGCGCGATACAGTTCACTCAGGCCATAGATCGCGAAAGCTATGGAATAAATCTGCTTCTTCGTCTCGAGCGGCCGGCCTTCGCAGTCAAGGCTCCAATAGGTACCTCCGAAGTCAGAGTCCCAGAACGGACCGAGAATCTGGTCGCGGGCCCTGAGTGCCGTCTGAAGGTATTCCGGATTTCCAAGAACCCGGTACGCTGCCGAGAAGGTCCACAGTATCCTGGCATTCAATATGCCTCCCCGGGGTGCTTCGGGATGAAGTTTGCCATTTCCGTCAATGCGTCCGTAAAAGCCTCCTGCAGGGTTCTGTACGCGGTTCATCCAAAAAGGAAGGATGTTGTCGGTAAGAATAGATGATGCTGTCATAGCAACTGAATTAATTTTCAGCAAAATTAGAAAATAATGAAAACAATTCAATATATTTACATTCATTGATCACTGAAACAGTAATCCTATGAGAAGATTTTCATTAGTCCTCCTTTGCTCCCTGCTGACTGCTTTGCCTGGGGTGGCACAGAGAGAAAGACTCTGTTTTGACCAGGACTGGATGTTCGCCTACGGTCATGCATCCGACCCTACGAAGGACTTCGGCTGCGGGACCGAGTATTTCAACTATCTGACCAAGGCCAATTCCATTCACAATGAAGGCCCGTACACCATACGCTTCAATCCGGACGAGCGGTGGAAGGCCGTGGATCTTCCCCACGACTGGGTTGTGGACCTTGCCTACAGCCGGGATGCGAGCTACAGCCACGGACACAAGCAGGTCGGCTGGAAATTCCCTCAGACCAGTGTGGGCTGGTACAGGAAGACCTTCAATCTCCCGAAGGAAGACAAGGGCAAGCATTTCCGCATACAGTTTGACGGCATATTCCGCAACGCGCAAATCTGGGTGAACGGCTTTTTCGTAGGCGTGGAGCCTAGCGGATACATACACCAGGACTACGACATCACCGACTATCTTCTGTTCGGCGACGAGCCGGAGAAGACCAATCTCATCTGCGTGCGCTGCGACGCTTCTCTCGAGGAGGGATGGTTCTATGAAGGCGCCGGAATCTACCGCCATGTGTGGCTGGAGAAATCCTATCCCCTGCACGTCACCACAGGAGGCACTTTCGTGCACTGCACCCTGTCCGAGAACTACACGAAGGCCAGGGTGACTATTGAAACCGAAGTATGCAACGACTTCAACCACAAGCTCCCGGCTTACAGCGTGGAGCACAGCATCCTGGATGCCGCAGGAAACGTTGTGGCCCGGGCCGGAGCTGAGGGGAAAGCCCTGCTTGCAAGGGAGAAACACAGCAGCGCGGCAGTCTGCGAAGTCTCCAGCCCGGCACTTTGGGATATTGACAATCCGAATCTATACAAGGTGGTCACAAGAGTGTTGCTGGACGGAAAGGAAGTAGATCAATTCACCACCCGCACCGGTTTCCGTGAGATAGTACTGGACAAGGACAAGGGCTTCTTTCTCAACGGAAAGCACATCAAGCTCAAGGGCACCAACAACCACCAGGACCACGCCGGAGTCGGCTCTGCCATTCCGGACGGACTCCAGCGCTACCGCATAGAGCGCCTTAAGTGGATGGGGGCCAATGCCTACAGAGCCAGCCACAACCCGATGACAGCCGAGCTCCTGGACCTGTGTGACGAAATGGGGATGCTCGTATTCGAGGAAAACCGCCTGCTCGGAATCAACCCTTACCAGCTCTCTGTGCTGGAGAATATGATCAGACGGGACCGCAACCACCCGTGCATCTTCCTCTGGGGCATAGGAAATGAAGAATGGGGCGTTGAGTGGGAAGATCGCGGCACTGAAATCGCCTCAAGCATGAGGGAATATGCACACCGTGCAGACAGCACCCGCCCTATGGGAGTCGCCTCTTCCAGCGGCCCACACATTCTGCGAACCGTCGATGTTGCAGGATACAACTACATTAGCCAGCACCCGATTGACGAGCATCGCGCAAACTATCCCGAAAGAATAGCAATGGGAAGCGAGGAAACCACAGGCTGCGGCATCAGAGGAGAGTATTCCCCTGAATCCGTCGGATTCCCTATGGAACGGGGATGGCAGTTCTACGACGAGCGGCCTTGGCTGCTCGGTCTCTTCTACTGGACCGGCTTCGACTATCGAGGCGAACCGACGCCAAGGGAATACCCTGCCACAGGAAGCCAGTTCGGCATTCTCGACTACTGCGGATTCGCAAAGGACGAAGCCTACTATCTCAAGTCATGGTGGGGTGACGAGCCTGTTCTGCACATTTCCCCACATTGGAACCTGGAAGGACACGAAGGGCAGACCGTCAAGCTCAAAGTGTACTCGAACTGCGACGAAGTGCAGCTTGTCGTGAACGGGAAGAAGCTTGAAAGGAAGAAAATGCCTAAGAACGGCCACCTCGAATGGGACGCCGTGTACAAACCGGGCTATGTCCAGGCCATAGGATACAAGGACGGCAAGGTACTGATGAAAAAGCGCATCAACACTGCCGGAGAGCCATCCCGGGTCAAATCAGAAACCCTCAGATACGACGACATCTACGTTGTCAATGTATCCGTATATGACAACAAGGGAAACTTCGCGCCGAAGGCTTGCATTCCGCTGACCATTGAGGTTGAAGGCAATGCCCGTATTCTCGGCTTCGGAAACGGAAACCCTGACTTTATGGAAGTCGAGCGTCCGGAAGATCCTCAGGCAAGGTCATTCGGATTCCGGACGTTCAACGGTATGGCTCAGATTCTGCTCAAATCATCTGACGGCAATTTCACCATGAGCATCGAATGAGATGCTCGCCGCCTCGCCCTTCCAGGTGACAGCCTCTGAGAGCAGGACTCCCTCAGGGGTGTGCAGGCGGACGCTCAGGCTGCGGCTCTCCGGCATTCCTTCAAAGCCGCCTTCACGTGCGCCAATTTCCAGACGGCGTGCGGCATCGTCCCAATGCAGGGCTATGCGGCTGCAGGCACCCTTCTCGTAGTCGTAGCTCAGGCCGTCATCCTCGTAGAGGGTGAAATCGCCGTCGGCACCGGCATATACATAAATCTCAATGGCATCAGCCGACGGCTGGGAGCTGTATTCCAGGGCCTCGCCGTGCGGCACAACAGCTCCGGCCTTGGCAAAGACAGGGCACCAGCCATATGGTGCGGGAACATCGAACCAGGCGCCTTCAGAGTCGAACACTCCCCCGCCGTGAACCTCATACCAGCGGCCTGCAGGCAGGTAGAGCCTGCGGCTGCGGGAGCCATATTCATAGACAGGGCAGACTAACAAGGCATCGCCGAACATATACTGGTCAGAGAGCTTGCGGCAGACAGGATCGTCGCCGAAGTCCATGGCCATTGCACGCATTATCGTGTAATCGTCGAACCAGGTGCGGGAGGCCAGAGTATATATATAAGGTAAAAGGGAGTAACGGTCGCGTATGGAATTGCATATAGCCTCGTAGGCCGGGCTTCCTTCGGGAGCCACATTCCACGGCTCGCGGAAAGGCCATTGGCCGTGGGCACGGTAAATCGGGCAGTAGGCACCCCACTCGTGCCAGCGGGCCTGCAGCTCGCGCCACTCGTCCAGATCCGGACCGCCTGAGGACTGGGCCTCCATATAGCGTTTCTCGACGCTGAAGCCGCCAACGTCCTGAGTCCAGTAAGGAATGCCGCTCAGAGAGAAGTTCAGTCCGGCTGAAATCTGGGTTTTCATATCCTCCCAGCGGGTGCCTATGTCTCCGCTCCAGGAGGCTGTGGAATAACGCTGGAGGCCGGCGAAGCCGTTGCGCGTCAGAAGGAACACCCTGGTGTCAGGATCCTCAGAACGCTGGCCCTCGTAGATAGCCTGGGCGTTCATCAGGGCGTAGGCATTGAAATAGCGGTCGGAAGGGCCGAGGGCTGTAGGGCCGCAGAGGGCCTTGCGATAGGCCATGTTCGTGCAGTCGTGGATATTCGGTTCGCTGGCATCCATCCACCAGGCATCCACTCCAAGCACATAAAGGTGCTCCTTCATCTGCTTCCAGAAGAGCTCGCGGGCACCCTTGTCATAAGCGTCATAAAAGGATTGACGGTAGCCCAGCCAGTCCTCGACGCTGTCCCTGAGGGCAGTCTGATAGATCCATCCCCGGGAATCCATCTCGTCGAAATGCTCTGTCCCGGCATAGAATTTTGGCCATACGGAAATCATGAAACGGGCCCCGAGAGAGTGTATGCTGTCCACCATTCCTTTCGGGTCCGGATAGCGCTGCGGGTCAAATTCGTGACTGCCCCAGGCATCATCCTCCCAATACTGCCAGTCCTGAACAATATTGTCCAAAGGAATATGGCGGCTGCGGAAGCCATTCAGCACCGAAAGCAGTTCCTGCTGTGAGGTATAGCGCTCACGGGACTGCCAGTATCCCATTGCCCACTTTGGCATTATCGGAGCCTTGCCCGTAAGAGTGCGGTAGCCGCTGACAACCCCGTCGGCATTATCTGCGGCTATGAACCAATAATCGATCTGGTCCTGCATCTCGCCCCACCACGACATTGCGTATCGCCGGTCTTCCGGACGCGGACTCAGGCAGCGCAGGCCGCAGTATGAGACATTGCCATCCGGAATCCATTCAATGTGCAGATGGCTGCGCCTCCCCTGCTCCAGCTCGCATCTGAACTTGCAGCTGTTGGGGTTCCAGGCGGTGCGCCATATTTCCGGAACCAGTTCGCGGCCGTCCAGCCATAGCCTCATATAACCTGCATAATAGAGAAGGAAGCGGTGTTCCCCGCTCTCGCGGGCCTCCAGGTAGCCGTCGAAGCTTACCTTCGAGCCGTCGAAGTTGAAGTCCGGCGCGCCATTGACCCGGCTGAGCTCGGGCTCTATGAGATACTCCTGGTCAAGGGCTGTTTCCCTACGCTCCAGCACTGTGCCGTCCGCCGATTCGTAGCGCCCGCTCAAAGCGCCTTCAACACCTTCGGAATCATAGAGTGTGAACACTTCGCCCAGCTGGGCATATTCCCTCGGATCTCCCCAGCGGCAGAGCGAATAGCTGTCCCAGAGCAGGCCGTAGCCCTTCGAGGAGACAACGAAAGGAACTGAGATTTTGGTGTTGTACTGATATAATTCCTCATCCCGGTCACAGTAGTCCCATTCGTCCGCCTGATGCTGGCCCAGACCGTAGAAGCTCTCCCCGGGGTCCGGTCGGAAGGTCTGCAGCACGCTGTATGCCTGCTGGCCACCGGCGCTGTAAGGAGTGAAACTGCGTTCGTTCTCAGCATTCAGAATGCGCCCTTGAGCATCTCTGAAGACTATATGACCATCCCTCAGGTCGATTTCCAGACGCAAGGCGGAAGTTGTGAGCCTGAGCAAGCTGTCTCCCTGCCTTTCCCTGCTCCAGTCAGTGAATGGCTTCTGAGGAAGCACACTGAGGGATTTGCGACGGGAGAAGTTCTCCCCCGCAGGCACCGCGCGTACGTGAACCAGAGAAGGGGAAGCGAAGTTCACGGCCGTCTTCGAGCCGTCTTCAGCGCGGACGGTGACTCCGTCGCGATGATAGCTGACGGGAGAACAGGCTGCTATTGAAAGAAGGAGAAGGGGGATAAAGGTCTTATGAGTGGCTATCATATCAGTGTCTTTTAATCTTAACGGGTATAAAGTTAAAATTATATTCAAAAACAGGATAACCCGAATCAAAATATTGTCAAAATAGTATTGGTTTTGAAAAAGAATGTGTATTTTTGGGAAAAATTGGACCTATGGCTGATATCCTGTACGAAATTCCCCAGCTTGCCAAGCAGGACTGCTTCAACATTGTGGAGAGGCACAAAAGCGAATTCACCTATCCGCTTCACAAACACAAGGAATACGAACTCAATTTCGTCCAGAACGCAAAGGGCGTGAGGCGAATAGTGGGAGACAGCGTGGAAGAAATCGGGGATTACGACCTGGTGCTGATAGCCGCCGAGGATCTCGCCCATGTCTGGGAGCAGGCAAAGTGCGAATCCGATGATATTCGGGAGATTACAGTACAGTTCTCACCTAGCCTGTTTCCCGAGGCCCTGCTGGAGAAAAACCAGTTTTCATCCATTGCCCGCATGTTCCAGAAGGCCCGGCACGGCCTGGCTTTCCCCCTGGCTGCCATAATGAAGGTTTACGACAGCCTGGACAGGCTGGTACAGCAAGGTGACAGTTTCATCCAATTCCTCGAACTGCTCAAGATAATGTACGAAATCTCCAGGTATGATGCCAGGATACTCTCCAGCAGCTCTTTTGCCAACGCTCCGAGGGACAACGAAAGCCGCAGAATCAAAAAGGTCAAGCAATACATCAACGACCACGCTTCAGAACCCCTTTCTCTCGAGACCCTGTCCGGAATCGCAGGAATGAGCCCTTCCGCCTTCAGCCGCTTCTTTCACACCCGCACGGGAAAGACTTTGACTTCGTATATCAATGACATACGCCTTGGCAATGCTGCAAGGGCCCTGGTTGACACTTCCGCCGGCATTTCGGAAATCTGCTACGCATGCGGCTTTAACAATCTCTCCTATTTCAACCGTACGTTCAAAAACAGACGCGGTGTGACCCCAAAGGAATTCAGAGCTTTGTACCGGAAGAAGAAAATCAAAATTTGATACATTCTTTGCAAAAATAGTATTTGTTTGACTTCAGACTTGAATCTAACTTTGCGCTGTCATAATTATGAAGCACAGAGTAAAACTAACCGTCCGAATACATAAGGAACAATTTCAAATAAACCCATTGTAACATGTGTAAAAAACTAATTTCCATTCTGGCAGTCATTCTGCTCAGCATCGGAGCCTACGCGCAGCCAAAGCTCGTGACAGGTACCGTTGTGGATGGTAGCGGCCTGTCCGTTATCGGAGCAAGTATTGTCGAGAAAGGCACCCAGAACGGTGTCATTACTGATCTTGATGGACATTACTCCATCAATGTTCAGGCTGGAGCTACACTTGAAGTTTCTTCAATCGGCTACAAGACCGTCCTGGTCACTGTCGGCACTCAGAACGTGTACGACGTAACCCTTGAAGTTGACCAGCTTCTGCTTGACGAAGTAGTCGTTGTCGGCTACGGTGTGATGAAGAAGTCAGACCTCTCAGGTGCCTCGACCTCAATCAAGGAGTCAGACCTCAAGGGTTCGATCATCACTTCCCTTGACCAGTCCCTTCAGGGTCGTGCAGCCGGTGTTACCTCTGTACAGACCTCCGGAGCTCCGGGTTCATCTTCCTCAATCCGCGTCCGCGGACAGGCTACCATCAACGCCAACGCGGAGCCTCTCTATGTGATTGACGGAGTGATTGTCCAGGGTGGCGGCAACTCAGGAGCCGATTTCGGTCTTGGTGACGCCCTCGGAAACGGTAAGGTTTCCACCATCTCCCCTCTTTCAACCATCAACCCTGCCGACATCGTCAGCATGGAAATCCTCAAGGATGCTTCCGCTACTGCAATCTACGGTGCACAGGGTGCAAACGGAGTAGTGCTCATCACAACCAAGCGCGGTAAGGCGGGAGAGGCCAAGATAAGCTACGAAGGAATGGCCGCAGTTTCACGCCAGACCACAAGGCTCGACCTTATGAACCTCCGCGAGTTCGCCCAGTACTACAACGACCTCGTCGCAACCGGAGAACTCAACACGGTGGACCCTATCTATGCCACCCCTTCGCTCCTCGGAGCAGGTACCAACTGGCAGAACGCAATCTTCCGCACCGCCCTCCAGCACCAGCATCAGCTGTCAGTTTCAGGCGGTAACGAGACTGTTCAGTACTACATTTCAGGAAACTATATGGATCAGCAGGGTACCCTCATCGGTTCCGAGTTCGACCGTTTCGGTTTCCGTTCCAACATCGACGCCCAGGTCAAGAAATGGATTAAGGTAGGACTCAACCTCTCCTTCACCAACACCAACGATGACCTCAAGCTCGCAGACTCGAACGAGGGTATCATCTACAGGGCAATGACTATGCTCCCTGATATCCCGGTCTATGACATCGACGGCAACTACGCCACCGTAATCCGCGAGGGCGTGAACGCCAAGAACCCTGTGGCACAGGCTATGGAGGACGACATCCTTCTCGGACGACAGAAACTCAACGGTTCTGCATTCGCGGATATCACTCCTCTGAAGAACCTCGTATGGCACACCGAAATCGGTTTCGACTTCGGAAACTCCAAGGCAGAAAGGTACAGTCCTATTCTACTTCTCCCGGGCTTCAACCGTTCGCAGAACTCCAGCAGCATACAGTACAACAAGAACATCTACTGGCAGCTCAAGAACTACCTTACCTGGATGGGCACTTTCGGAAAGCACAACATCACCGCAATGCTCGGACAGGAGTGCTGGGAGTCAAGCTGGGAGTACGCTTCTGTGAGCAATACCGATCTCCCTTCAGACGAAGTTCACAACCCGGCTCTCGGAACAGGAACCCCGAAGATCAATTCCGGCTTCGGCTCAAGCGCAATGGCTTCCTTCTTCACCCGTGAGAACTACAACTACGACAACCGCTACTACCTGACATACACCTACCGCTACGACGGTTCTTCCAACTTCGGTCCGGACAACCGTTGGGCAGGTTTCCACTCAGCTGCAGCATCCTGGCGTTTCTCCAACGAGGCTCTCTTCAAGGACAGCATGATTCTCTCCAACGGTAAGCTCCGTCTGGGTTGGGGTCAGACCGGAAACGCCAACATCGGTGCCTATGCCTGGGGCGCAGGAATCAGCGTAATGCCTTCCGGACTCGGAACCGGCTACCGTCCATCCAACATCCCTAACACCAAGATCCGTTGGGAAAAGCAGGAGCAGTACAACGTCGGACTCGACCTCGGCTTCTTCGAGGACAGGCTCAGCCTCACAATCGATGCCTACAAGAAGATTTCCGAGGATATGCTTATGTCAATGCAGCTTCCTTCCTACATGGGAACCAGCGGTAACGGATCATCCGCTCTCGCAGCTCCTAAGGGCAACTACGGAAGCATAGAGAACAAGGGTCTTGAAATCACTCTCGACGCAAAGCTTCTTGAAGGACCGCTCGAGTGGGACAGCAACTTCCAGATTTCATTCAACCGCAACAAGCTTCTCTCACTGTCAGGTACAAAGAACGCCAACCTCGTAGGCTACGGCCAGTGGAATGACGTTGTCTGCGTTTCTGAAGTTGGCCAGCCTCTGTACAACTTCTACGGCTATGTAGTCGATGGTGTCTATGAGGACTATCAGGACATACTCGATTCTCCAAAGGCTGTCAAGTATCCTGCCGACGGAGTGTTCAAGCGCAGCCAGACAGTCTGGGTGGGTGACCTCAAGTACAAGGACATCAGCGGACCTGAAGGAATCCCTGACGGAATGATCGACGAACACGACCGCACAGTCATAGGCTCACCTCTTCCAATCTTTACCTTCGGTTGGACCAACAGCCTCAGGTACAAGAACTTAGACCTCTCCATCTTCTTCAACGGAAGCTATGGCAACAAGGTGTTCAACTACAACGCTGTGACTCTGACACATATGAACTCAGCCTGGAGCAACCAGCTCAACGCCGTTGCCGACAGGGCCAAGCTCGTTCCTGTCGATCCTGACAAGGTCTATGCTGACGGCTCAAACTGGTACGATGACATCACCAACGTCAAGGTTGCAAATCCAGATACCAAGACTCCTCGTCCTACCACCGCCGACCCTAACGACAACGACAGGTACTCTACCCGCTACATCGAGGACGGCTCGTTCATCCGCGTGAAGAACATCACCCTCGGTTACACCTTCCCTAAGAATATGCTGGCCAAGTACAATGTGGAGAACCTCCGCGTTTACTGCAATGTCCAGAATCTTTACACCTTCACCAAGTACACAGGATATGATCCTGAGGTCGGCGCTTCCACACAGGACTCTACCGGTCTCGCCTACGGTATCGATAACGGACGTTACCCTTCACCGTTCATGTGTTCATTTGGTCTTAACATCACTTTCTAATACCGGAATACGATGAAAACCAATAAAATACTCAATATTATCCTTGTTGGTGCCCTTTCTCTGGCTGCCTGCTCCTGCGGAGAATTCCTCAACAGGCCGAACATTGACAACTACAACACCAGCAATTTCTATCAGAACGACGAGCAATGCCTCCAGGGAGTGAACTACATCTACAACTCTCCTTGGTACGACTTCCAGCGCGCATTCATCAAAATCGGAGAGGTTATGTCCGGTAATATGTACTGGGGCAACAGCCCATATCTTACATTTACCACAAACTCCACCGATGAGGATCTCGTGAATATGTCTTACTCCCTCTGGGCTGTGAACGGACACTGCAATGCTGTAATCCGCAACATCCTCGCCTCTGAAGGCCCTTCACAGGCAATCAAGGACCAGACAGTGGGAGAAGCCCTCACACTCAAGGCTCTCGCCTACTTCTTCCTGGTACGCTCATTCGGCGAAGTTCCTATCGTTCACGACAACACAGAACTTCTCAACTCGGACTACAACGGTATCTTCAAGGAGAGCAAGGAGAATATCTATGAATACATCATCTACACTCTCGAGACCGCTCTTGGCAAGCTCCCTAAGAAGACCGGAGGATGGAACAACCGCATAGACTACTATGCCGCCGAGGCCCTTCTGGCAAAGGTTTACCTCACCAGGGCAGGTGTCAGCGGATCCCTCAACACTGAGGATCTCCAAAAAGCCGCTTCCTACGCCGAGGATGTAATCCTCCATTCAGGCCGCAGCCTTACACCAACCTTCTCCGACGTATTCCGTCTTGCCCCATCAGTTTACAACCAGACAGGTGAGCCTCTCATCAGCTGGATGTGGACTTGCGAAGGAAGCCAGTGGACCCGTCAGAACACTCTGCAGTCCGACCTCTTCGGCGAAGGATTCTCCGAAACCGGCGATCTCTGGGGCGGATGGGGCGGTCCATCCTACGACCTTATGCTCGCTTTCGGCGCCGACCCTCTCGAAAGCCCTGAAAGCCGCAAGAACGAGAAGGACAGCCGTCGCAAGGCTACCTGCATGATGGTAGGCGACAAGTACGAGTACTTCTGGACTGACAAGGGAGGCTTCGACTTCCTCCGTTACCTCTACGATGAGACTTATGCAAACTGCCCTACCGACAAGCAGTTCCAGGGTCCTTGCGGAGCACAGAACGTGAAGCATCTCTACGGAGACTCCTACGACCACGAGTCCGCACTGGGCCACAAGCCTGACAGAATGGCCTACACCCTGCCGACCCATATACTCCGTCTTTCAGACCTTTATCTGGTTTACGCAGAAGCCAAGTTTCTGACCGGCGATGCCACCAAAGCCCTCGAGTACGTGAACAAAGTACGCGAGCGCGCAGGCGTCGATCCTCTTGAAAGCGTTACTTTCGAGGATATATGGAACGAGCGCCGCCTCGAACTCGCAGGTGAGGGAGACCGCTGGTACGATTTCGTACGCGTATCCTACTACGACTACGAATTCGTAAAGGCTCAACTCGAAGGCCAGAAGAGAAATGAGGTGTACAGCTACGGAGAGGCCGCTTCCCAGTACTATGAGAGCGGAACCTGGGCACCAGACCCGTCAGTCACATACTACAACAGCGATAGCCAGGGACCGAAAATCACTCCGGAAATCTTCTATCTCCCTATCTCACAGGAGGATGTTGTCAACAATCCTAATCTGTTGAAGCCAGCAGAGCCTTGCGAGAATGTCCGTGAAACTTACAAATACAACTTCTAATCTCTCGAACTGATATGAAAATCAAGAATATACTTCTTAGTGCACTTGCTCTGTCAGCCGGTCTGTTCGCAGTCACATCCTGCGTGGACGACCCTGATGCATTCGTGCAGACGGACGGCAAACCTGTCGTTCACTATATCAGGTATGCGGACAAGGATATTGTCATCGACCAGGCTTATATGAAAGAAGTCATCTGCCTTGTCGGTGAGAATCTCCGCAGCGTCAACCAGCTCTGGTTCAATGACCAGAAGGCTATACTCAACACCAGCTACATGACTGAGAACACTCTGATTGTAACCGTACCCGGGGAAATGCCTGCAAACCAGACCGACAAGATGTACCTCATCAACAAAGCATTGGATACTCTTGCCATCGACTTCAAGGTACTCCCTCCTGCTCCGCTTATCAAATCAATGTCCAACGAATGGGCGGCTCCTGGTTCAGTTGCCTCCATCTACGGAGACTACTTCCTCGGCAACGCTGACCAGCCGGTGAAGGTTGAATTCCCTAACGCGGAGGTTACGGAATACATCTCGGTTACCAAGAACGAAATCCGCTTCAGAGTTCCGGAGGGAGCCCTTGAGGGAAAGATCAAGGTCAGCACAGCATCAGGAATTGCGGCTTCCTACTTCCACTACAGGGATTCCCGCGGTCTGATTACCGACTTTGACGGAGCCGGAAACAGCGGTTCCACCACCGGCATCGTGCCTCAGGGATGGAACATCAAGGCCACCTACTCTTCCGAAGGCGGAGTTTCCGGCAACTACGTTCAGCTCGGACCAAGCACTCTCGACGAGACCGGAGCCTGGAACGAGGAACTCAAGCTCCCGTTCTGGTGCGGAAACTGGAACGGAAATCCTATGGGCATCACATGGGGCGCAGGTGTTCCTGTCTGCAACGTAATCGATATGACCAATTTCGCAAATATGGCTTTCAAGATGGAGGTTTTCATTCCGGAAAGCAATCCTTGGTCTTCAGGTTCTATGCAGATTATCTTCACAAGCGCCGAGCGTTGTGCAAACGACAGCTGGCAGAACAACACCTACATCCACACAAGTGCCAGTGGCGGACTCGACCTTTGCCGGGCTCTCTGGACTCCTTGGAAGGATAGCGGTTCCTACCACACAGGTGGCGAGTGGATAACCCTCACCATTCCTATCTCTGAATTCGAGTACAACGCAGACGGCACCAAGGGCCTTGTTCCGCTGCAGTCTGCAAACGACTTCGCAAGTCTTATCATCTGGCCGTGGAGCGGTGGAGTTAACGGTACCGAATGTACTCCTGTCTTCAGATATGACAATATTCGTGTAGTTCCTATGAAATAACACAAATCGGAAATCATTATGAAAAAGATATCAAAAGTGCTTCTTTCCGCTGTGATGGCTGCCGCCGCCCTGGTGTCCTGTACACCAGAGCAGCTCAGCACAGACCAGCTCAGCGTCGATGAAGTGAAATTTGCCGGCTTTGCGCCAAATCCGGTTGCGAGAGGCGGAGCCCTCAGGCTTTACGGAAGCAACCTCCAGAAAGTGGAGCAGGTCATAATCCCGGGCGTAGAGCCAATCACTGAAATCGAAGTGATTGCCGAAGGCAAAGTGTCCGAGGTTAGAGTGATTGTTCCTGTAGATGGACCTGAAGTCGGCGTCATCCAATTGGTAGCAGGTGACAAGACCTTTACATCCACTACCGAGCTGACATATTCCGAGCCAATCATCTTCAATGACTTCACGCCTAAGAGCGCTGTCTCCGGAACAGTGCTCACAGTGAAGGGCGACTATATGAACAACATCAAGGCTGTCCAGTTCCCCGGCGGAGCTGTCGTAAGCGATTTCGAAGAGCAGAGCCGCTATGAGCTCAAGGTGGCAGTGCCATCGAGCGCAGTGAGCGGAAAGATCATACTCTCCGACGTGGACGAGAACAACAACCCTGACGGAAAGGTTGCCAACCTCTTCTACTCCGAGGATGATCTCACAGTGGGCGACCCTACCGTGAACGCAAAGGCAAGGGGAGAACTCAAGGCCGGTGCGCAAGTTCAGGTAAGCGGAGAGCATCTGGATATGATCCAGGGTGCAAGCTTTGCCGGCGTGGAGGCTCAGTTCACTGTAGCCGAGGACGGCAAGAGCCTTGTTGCAGTGCTTCCTGACACCGCAGCAGACGGAGCCCTCGTTCTCACTTCCTATGCAGGAAAGCAGTTCGAGGCAGGTGAATTCACCACCACAGTTCCTACAGGACTCGCCGTTGCTGCCGACTCCCGCTACAAGGCAGGTCTCGGAGCCAAGGTCAGCGGCAAAGACCTCGACCTGGTCAGCGCAGCCTCTCTCAGCGGAACCGCTCTCGAATACAGCTATGCAGACAACGCTATCAGTTTCACCATCCCTGCAAAGGCTACAGACGGAACCATAGTTCTCAGCCTTGCGAACGGCAAGACAGTCCAGACCGATGCCATAGAGCTCGTGAAGCCGACAATCACTGCCATTTCCCCTGCCGAACTCTACGCAGGTGAAGGCAATGTCAGCGTAAGCGGAACTGACCTCGACCTTGTTGTCAGCGCAACTCTCGGAGGCAAGAGCATTGCAATCGCAGAGGGAGCTTCAGAGACCGCTCTCGAACTTGTGACCGACCTTACCAGCGTTTCAGGCAAAGTTGCGCTTACACTTGAAAACGGCGTGATCGTCGAAAGTGCAGATGCAGTTACCGTACTCTACCACTCACTTGTAATCGTTACCGATATGACTGCAGCTCAGCACATAGGCGAAGAGGTGATTCTCAAGGGAAGCAATTTCGACCTTGTGGAGAATATCTTCGTGGGTGATGAGAAAGTGACCAGGTACACCATGCGTACTGCAGAGGAGGTTCACTTCATTATGCCTTGGCTCCACGTAGGTTCATACAGCATCAGTTTCCATCTCTTCAACGGAGACGTAGAGACTGTCGCCACCCCTATCGAGGTGCAGCTTGAGCG
>CAKMNE010000011.1 GCA_927798505.1 uncultured Bacteroidales bacterium | reverse complement strand
GGATGATTTCCAGATCGGCGGCAAGTGCGTCGGTCAGGCCCGGAATGAGATTCAGGTCCTCACCCCAGATGAGATCGGAGGCAGCGAGCACACCCTCGGCGACCTTGCGCACGTCGCCGCTTGCCCAGAGATCACTGAGCAGCTGTATGATTGCCGGGTCGTCATTAGGCACAATCTCGTCTTCTCCCCTCTTGCCTCCCTTGTAATAGCTGATGATGGCCGCAAGGCCGAGCACCAGACCCTTAGGAAGTTCACCGCGGCGTTCCAGATAGGTCTTCAGACCCGGAAGGTCGCGGGTTTTGTATTTAGGGAAGGAGTTGAGCATTATGGAAGTCACGAAATGCTTCACGAACGGATTGCGGAAGCGGTCCATCACGTCGGAGGCGAACTGCTGGAGTTCCTCCATAGGCAGGTTCAGAGGCTGCATAAGCTCCTCGAACATCACCTTGTGGACAAACTTTCCGATGAGAGGGTCCTCGCAGCACTCCTTCACGGTGTTCAGGCCGCTGAGATAGCCTACAGGCGAAAGCACGGTGTGAGGGCCGTTGAGAAGGGTCACCTTGCGCTCGTGATAAGGGGCCTCGCTCGGGACGAAAAGCACGTGGAGTCCTGCCTTGTCGGCCGGGAACTCGGCTGCGACCTCTGCAGGGGCCTCGATAACCCAGAGGTGGAATATTTCCGCCTTGTCGAGCAGATTGTCCTGATAGCCGGCACGCTCGCAGAGCTGGGCGGCAGTGTCGCGCGGATAGCCCGGAACGATGCGGTCCACGAGGGTGCAATAGACTCCGCAGGCATTCTCGAACCAGTTGCTGAACTCCTCGCCGAGGTTCCAGAGCTTGATATATTCGCGTATGCAGCGCTTCAGTTCCTTTCCATTCAGGAAGATAAGTTCACAAGGGAAGATGATGAGACCTTTGGACATATCCCCCTGAAAGTGAAGGAAACGGTGATATAGCAGCTGGGTGAGCTTGCCCGGATAGGAAGAAGCGGGTGCGTCGTCCAGTTTGCACGCAGGGTCGAAAGCGATGCCGGCCTCGGTGGTGTTGGAAATCACGAAACGTATTTCCTCCTGCTCGGCCAGGGCGAGATACTTGTCGAAATCGCGGTAAGGATTGATGCCGCGGCTGATTACGTCGATGAGCTCGACGGAATCCACTGGCTGACCATTGTCAAGGCCCTGGAGATTCAGGTGGTAGAGTCCGTCCTGCTCGTTGAGCATATCCACCATACCCTTCTCGATAGGCTGGACTACAACGACGGAAGCATTGAAATCGGTTTTCTGATTGGTTTTCCAGATAATCCAGTCAATGAAGGCACGGAGAAAATTACCCTCTCCGAACTGGATGACCTTTTCAGTGTAAGTCTTCGCCTCAGGGGCGTTTTTGCGGTTCAATCTTTCCATAATGATATATATTGAAATTTTATATTCCCAAATGCTCGCTGCAAATTTATAAAAATTTCCGTGCCCGTGCACGGAAATCCGATTTTTTTTCATATTTTTGTCATTAGAAACTAAAAACCACTTATATATGTCTTTCATTAACGACGATTTCATGCTGTCGAACGGGACGGCGAAAGAACTCTACCACGGCGCTGCCGCGAATATGCCTATCATCGACTACCACTGCCACCTGATCCCTCAGATGATTGCAGAGAACTGGCAGTTCAGGGACATTACCGAGCTCTGGCTCGGAGGCGACCATTACAAATGGCGCGCAATGAGGGGCAACGGTGTGCCTGAGGAATACATCACCGGAGAGAAAAGCTCCTGGGAGAAGTTCAGCAAGTGGGCCGAAACCGTGCCTTACACGATGAGGAACCCGCTTTATCACTGGACACACCTCGAGCTGAAGAGGGTGTTCGGAATTGACAAGCTCCTCTCCCCTGCCACCGCAAGGGAAATCTTCGAGGAGTGCAACGCAAAGCTCGCAACCCCTGAATTCCGCGGACAGGCCCTGATTCGCAAATTCAACGTGGAGACCGTCTGCACTACGGACGATCCGGCCGACGACCTCCGTTGGCACAGGCAGATTGCCGACAATCCTTTCGGCACCAAGGTGATACCGGCCTGGAGGCCGGACAAGGCGATGGCTATCGAAAGCCCGCAGGCATATATATCATATATAGAAAAGCTCGGCGAAGCGGCCGGAATGGAAATACGCAGCTACGCGGACCTTATGGAGGCGCTGCAGAAGAGGCACGACTTCTTCGAGTCTATGGGCTGCCGCCTCTCCGACCACGGCCTGGAGACCTTCTACGCCGCCGACTACAGCGAAGAAGAAATAGAGAAGATATTCTCCAAAGTGATGTCGGGCAAGGAAGCCGACGCCGCAGAGCTGGAGAAATTCCGCAGCGCCTGTCTGCACGACTTCGCAGTGATGGACGCCGAGTCCGGCTGGGCACAGCAGTTCCACATAGGGGCGATACGCAACAACAACACCAGGATGTATATGCAGCTGGGACCGGACACGGGATACGACGCCATTCACGACGTGCAGTGCGCCGCCGCCGGACACCGCTTCTTCGACCGCCTCACCCTCGAAGGCAAGCTTGCCAAGACCATACTCTACTGCCTCAACCCTAAGGACAACGAGGTGCTGATGACTATGGCCTACACCTTCAACGACGGCACCGTGCCGGGCAAGATGCAGTTCGGTTCAGGATGGTGGTTCCTCGACCAGGAGGACGGAATGCGCAAGCAGATGAACGCCCTCTCAGCTCTGGGACTCTTCACCCGCTTTGTGGGTATGCTCACCGACTCCCGCAGCTTCATAAGCTACCCTCGCCACGAATATTTCCGCCGCATACTCTGCTCCGTCATAGGAGAGGACATTGAAAAGGGCAAGCTCCCTGCAAGCGAGATGGAATTCATCAAAGAAGTGGTCAGGGACATATCCTACAACAACGCAAAGCACTATTTCAACTTCTGATATGGCAGACTGGATACACATAAACCCCGCGGACAATGTGGCTGTGGCCCTCACAGACCTTGCCGCAGGCAGGATCGCTGAAGGAACGACACTGCTCCAGGACATTCCTGCCGGGCACAAGTTCACCCTCGCAGATCTGCATGAAGGAGACGAAGTGATCAAGTACGGCTTCCCTATAGGGCGCGTGACCAAAGACGCCCCAAAGGGCAGTCTCATAGACCACAGCTGCATAAAGACCGCGCTTTCGGGCGTGCTGGAATACAGCTACAATCCTCAGCTGAAGGACATTCCGTCGGACGGCAAGGCGCGCAGTTTCAAGGGTTTCAGGCGCGCGGACGGAAACATAGGCATACGCAACCAGATCTGGGTGATTCCGACCGTAGGCTGCGTGAACGGTGCGGCTGAGGAGATAGCCCGCCGCCTCAGGGAAGAGAAGGCCGGAAATATGGGCAGCGTGGACGCCATAGTCGCCTTCCCTCACAATTACGGCTGCTCCCAGCTCGGAGACGACCACGAGAACACCCGCACTGTGCTCGCGGATATGGCCCATCACCCGAATGCAGGAGGAGTGCTCTTCGTTTCACTGGGCTGCGAGAACAATCAGCTGTCTTCTTTCCGCTCGCTTATCGCGGACTGTGACCCGCTGAGAGTCAGGGCTATAGAATGTCAGAAAATCGAAGGCGACGAAGTGGAGGAAGGACTGCGCCAGGCCAGGGAAATCTTCGATATCTGTTCCCTCGACGAACGCAGCGAGGCCAGCGTAAGCGAATTGAAGATAGGTCTGAAATGCGGAGGCTCAGACGGTCTCTCGGGCATCACGGCCAATCCTCTGCTGGGCCGCTTCTCCGACTGGCTCGTTTCCAAGGGCGGTACGACCGTGCTGACCGAGGTTCCGGAGATGTTCGGGGCGGAGACCATACTGATGAACCGCTGCCAGGACCGCGAGACCTTCGAAAAGACTGTCAGTCTGATCAATGATTTCAAGGAATATTTCATACGCAGCGGTCAGCCCGTCTATGAGAATCCGTCGCCGGGCAACAAGGCGGGCGGCATCTCGACTCTCGAAGAGAAGTCCCTCGGCTGCACCCAGAAATGCGGCGCCAGCACTGTAAGGGATGTGTTGCGCTACGGTCAGCGTCTGAGTACCAAGGGATTGAACCTCCTCAGCAGCCCGGGCAACGACCTCGTCGCCTCGACCGCACTGGCCGCATCGGGCTGTCAGCTCGTGCTCTTCACCACCGGCCGCGGCACCCCGTTCGGCAGCTTCGTGCCTACGATGAAGATATCCACCAACAGCAGTCTGGCCCGTCGCAAGCCGCTCTGGATCGACTTCAACGCCGGAGTCATAGCCGAGGACGAGGCGATGGACAGCGTGGCTGAGCGTTTCATAGACGCCGTGCTGGAAGTGGCAGACGGAAAAGCCGTACGCAGCGAAGAAAGCGGCATACGCGAAATAGCCATATTCAAGACGGGAGTGACGCTTTAGCCCGTAAAGAGAATCAATAATTGTCAATGTTCAGCCGCGACAGTATGTCCATGTGGACGTAATTGTCGCGGTTGAGCGGTTTTTTGCCGACAAGTATATAGTCCGAAAGGGTCAGCACCGCATTGTGGGACTGACGCTCGGTGTGCTGGGCGATCAGCAGGGTAACGAGGCCGTCACGCAGCGCGTCCATATTCCTGTCCAGATTGTCGAAGCCTATGACGCGGCGGCCGGGCGACGGGTTGCGACGGAGGAAATCGGCAATGAGATGTATCCTGGAATTGAACATCACGACGAGTTTGCGTTCCGGGGTGAGTTCCTTGAGCGCCTTGCTGATGCTTTCCGGACGGGACGGGTCGATGAAGATATTGCTGATGGAACAATCCGGAAAATGGTCCAGTATGTAGTCGGTAAAGCCCTCGCGGCGGCTCACGGTAGGGTCGCTCTGACGCGACTTGTCACGTATGATACGCACGACGACCACGTCCTTGACCTCTTCCGGCTCAAGCCTTTCGGTCAGCAGCGCGGCGCAAAGGTAGCCGCTCTGGTACATAGGCATTCCGAAATATGCGAAATAGTCGCCGTCCTCGAGTTTGGTGTCCACATAGACATAAGGTATGTCCATGGCTTTCAGTTTGGAAGCCAGGGACATAGTGCCGTTCTTGAACAGCGGCGGAAGCACTACTCCGGCAGGAGCTGCGGCCAGCAGGTTCTCACAGGCGCGGTCGAAGGAAGAAGGGTCGTACTGGTCGTAGCTGAACAGTCTGGTGACTATGTTCAGGCCGGCCACCTCTGCGCCACCGGCGAGAAAACCGTTGCGGACCTTCTCCCAATACTCTCCCGCCTCGGGTTCCGGCAGCAGACAGGCAATCATACGGCTTTTCTTGGTAGCCAGCAGGGACGCATACAGATTCGGTTCATAGTTGAGTTCCTCTATGGCCTTGCGCACCTTCTCTGCGCTCTTGCGGGACACCTCTCCCCTGTTGTGCAGGACCCTGTCCACCGTGCCTTTCGACACGCCGGCCCGTGCCGCAACGTCAAATATCGTTATTTTCTTCTCTTCCATAAACTTGAGACTCGTCGGGTGCAAAGTTGACAACGCAAAGTTAATAAAGAATTCAATGCCTTTCGTGTCTTTTTCCGGGAATTTCCGTGAACGGGCACGATTTTTCGGAAAAAGTGTTAATTTTGCAGCAGAAAATTTCATCATACTATGGCTAAAGTCATCACTTTCGGAGAAATAATGCTCCGGCTCAGCCCTGAGGGCAACGACAGATTCATCCAGTCCGATTCATTCAGGATTATCCCGGGCGGCGGCGAAGCCAATGTCGCAGTCAGCCTCGCCAACTACGGCCACGATTCATTCTATGTGACCAAACTCCCCTCTCACGAGATAGGCCAGATTGCCGTGAACGCACTGCGCCGCTACGGTGTGAAAACCGACTTCATAGCCCGCGGAGGTTCCCGCATAGGTCTGTACTATGCCGAGACAGGCGCGTCGATGCGTCCGTCGAAAGTGATATATGACCGTGCCAACTCCGCCATCGCGGAAGCCGATCCCGCCGACTTCGATTTCGACGCAATAATGGAAGGCGCCGCATGGTTCCACTGGTCCGGCATCAGTCCGGCCATATCCGACAAAGCAGCCGAACTCACCCGCCTTGCCTGCGAAGCCGCAAAGCGCCACGGCGTGACCGTGTCCGTGGACCTGAACTTCCGCAAGAAGCTCTGGACCTCGGAGAAGGCCATTTCGGTTATGCGTCCTCTTATGAAATATGTGGACGTATGCATAGGCAACGAAGAGGACGCCGAACTCTGCCTGGGCTTCAAGCCTGACGCAGACGTGGAGGGCGGCAACACCGACGCAGCCGGCTACGAAGGCATATTCCGTCAGATGAAAGAAGAATTCGGCTTCAAATATGTCGTATCCACCCTGCGCGAGTCCTATTCCGCAACCCGCAACGGCTGGAAGGCGCTCATCTACGACGGCAAAGAATTCTACCAGTCCAAGAGGTACGAGATAGACCCTATCATCGACCGCGTGGGAGGAGGAGACTCCTTCTCCGGAGGTCTCATCCACGGAATGCTCAAATACGAGGGAGACCAGGCTGCGGCACTTGAGTTCGCAGTGGCCGCATCCGCCCTGAAGCACACCGTAAACGGCGATTTCAACCTTGTCAGCGAGGCCGAAGTGCTCAGCCTGGCCGGAGGCAACGCCAACGGAAGGGTACAGAGATAATTGACTTACAGAAATATAGAAATGGCAAAGTACAGCAAGGAAGAAGTGCTCGCGACTATTGCGGACACAGCGATGGTTCCTGTTTTCTACAACAGCGACATAGAAATATCCAAGAAGGTGCTCAAGGCCTGCTATGACGGCGGCGTGAGGGCTTTCGAGTTCACCAACAGAGGCGATTTCGCCCACGAGGTGTTCGGGGAACTGGTCAAGTATGCCACCCGCGAACTCCCGGGAATGATTGTGGGCGTCGGCTCCGTGGTCGATCCCGCTACCGCAGCCCTCTATATCCAGCTGGGCGCCAATTTCGTGGTGGGTCCCCTTTTCAACCCACAGATCGCTCCGGTCTGCAACCGCCGCCGCATCCCTTATTGTCCGGGCTGCGGTTCGGTGTCCGAGGTAGGCGCCGCGCAGGAGGCGGGCTGCGACCTGTGCAAGGTCTTCCCGGGGGATGTGCTCGGTCCCGCCTTCGTCAAAGGCCTGCTCGCCCCAATGCCTTGGAGCCGCATTATGGTGACGGGAGGAGTCAAACCCGTGAAAGAGAACCTCGAGGGCTGGTTCAAGGCCGGCGCCACCTGCGTGGGAATGGGCAGCAACCTCTTCCCTAAGGACAAGATCGCAGCAGCCGACTGGGCCGGGATCAGCGCTCTCTGCCGCGAAGCGCTGGAACTGATACGCGACATACGGAAAGCATAGAAAGTTGCAGATATACATTGAAACAAAAACAAGCAATATGACCACACAAAAGAAACTGATGACCAATTGGCGCTGGTGGATGGTAGTGCTGCTTTTCATCGCCACAACGGTGAACTATATGGACAGGCAGGTACTCTCACTCACCTGGAAGGATTTCATAGCGCCTGAATTCCACTGGAACGACAACGACTACGGTACCATCACGGCTATCTTCTCCATCGTCTATGCGATATGCATGCTCTTCGCAGGCAAATTCGTGGACTGGATGGGCACCAAGAAGGGCTATCTCTGGGCTATAGGCGTATGGTCTGCAGGCGCCTGCCTCCACGCCGCCTGCGGCTGGGCCACAATGCACATCGAAGGATATGCGTCCGTTAAGGAAATGGCAGCCGTCGAGGCCGGTTCCGCCGCTGCCCTGGCGATTGCCAGCATCAGCGTATGGCTTTTCATCGCAGCCCGCTGCATACTGGCCCTCGGCGAGGCCGGCAACTTCCCTGCCGCCATCAAGACCACAGCCGAATACTTCCCTAAGAAAGACCGTGCCTTCGCGACTTCGATCTTCAACGCAGGCGCATCCGTCGGCGCCCTCGTGGCTCCGGCCACCATTCCTCTCCTCGCCCAGTTCTTCAAGGACAAGGGCATAGGCGGAGGCTGGGAGATGGCCTTCATCATCATAGGCGCCCTCGGCTTCATCTGGATGGGACTCTGGGTTTTCATGTATGACAAGCCGGACAAGTCCAGGCACGTGAACGCCGCCGAGCTGGAGTACATACAGCAGGATGACGCCACAGCTGCCGAGGACAGCGCCGCCGCTGATGCACCAAAGGCCTCTAAACAGATTTCCTTCCTCAAGTGCTTCACTTTCCGCCAGACCTGGTCTTTCATAGTAGGCAAGTTCTTCACTGACGGAGTATGGTGGTTCTACCTCTTCTGGGCTCCGGCCTACTTCTCCGACCAGTTCGGTTACAAGTCTTCCTCAGGAATGGGCATGGCCTTGATAATCACGCTCTACGCCATCGTGACCGTGCTTTCGATCTTCGGCGGATACCTCCCGAAACTCTTCGTAGAGAAGAAGGGCATGAATCCGTACAACGGCCGTATGCTTGCAATGCTCATATTCGCGTTCTTCCCGCTGCTGGCCCTTTTCGCCCAGCCTCTCGGAGCCCATTCCGCGTGGTGGCCTGCCATCATCATAGGCCTTGCAGGCGCCGGGCATCAGGCCTGGTCGGCGAATCTCTTCTCCACCATCGGCGATATGTTCCCTAAATCCGCAGTCGCCACTATCACCGGTATAGGCGGTATGGCCGGCGGTGTCGGTTCCTTCCTTATAAATAAAGGTGCGGGCGCGCTCTTCACCTGGTCCGAGAAAGCCGGGGAAAGTTTCTCCTTCATCGGCTTCGAAGGCAAGGAGGGAGGATATATGATAGTCTTCTGCATCTGTGCCGTCGCATATCTCACGGCCTGGGTGATAATGAAGGCACTCGTCCCGAAGTACAGGCCTGTCGAGGCCTAGTCAGATAATTTCCGACATTAAGTTGCGGCGGAGGCTCTTTTGTCTCTGCCGCATTTTTTGAAAGTACCCTGTACAAGTAATTTAAAATCTATTAACTTTGTATGATACTAACCTGAAGTAATCTTCAAATTACTGAATGAAATATCAAATACAGAATACTGAAATATGCTGAGCAGACAGGTAAGCGAAAAACTCGCCGGGCACGAAACACCCTTCTATTTCTACGATATGGACCTCCTGCGCCAGACCCTCGACAGTGTCGTATGGGCGGCGTCAAAATATAACTTCAAGATACACTACGCCATCAAGGCAAACTATGACCCCCGCATACTCGAAGTCATACGCGAGTACGGGCTGGGCATAGACTGCGCGAGCGGAAACGAAGTCAGGTGCGCAATAGAGGCAGGCTTCGATCCGAAGACCATAGTGTATGCGGGAGTAGGCAAGAAAGACAAGGAGATACGTTATGCAATCGAGCAGGGCATATTTGCCATAAACTGCGAATCGCTCCAGGAACTGGAGGTCATAGACGGGATTGCGGCAACAATGGGCAAGGTGGTGGACTGCGGGCTCAGGGTGAACCCTGACATAGACCCGAAAACCAACCATTGCATCGACACCGGCCAGGCAGACTCCAAGTTCGGCATATCCTACGAAAAAGTGCTGGAACAGGCGGAGTGGATACAGTCCCTCAAAAATATCAATATAAAAGGAATGCACCTGCACATAGGTTCGCAGATACGCGAGCTTCACGTCTTCCAGTACCTCTGCGACAAGGTGAACGTAATTACGGAGAATCTTGTCAAAAAGGGATTCAAACTTGATTTCGTGGATGTGGGAGGCGGACTTGGCATCAATTACGATATGCCTGAAAATGAGCCGGTTCCGAATTTCGCGTCCGTATTCGCAATCATAAACGGCAATCTGCACGTAGGCGGAAGGGAGATTCATTTCGAGTTCGGGCGCTCCATTGTGGGCGAATGCGGCGAGCTGATCACCAAGGTGCTTTACCGCAAGGACACCGCTACCGGAAGAAGGCTTGTGATTGTTGACGCAAGCATGACGGAACTCATCCGGCCTATGCTCTACGGTTCATATCACGACATCGAGAACCTCACGAGCAAGGAGGAGAAACACGAAAAATACGCAGTCGTGGGCACGGCCTGCGAATCAACCGACATATTCAATGAAAGTCTTACTCTCCCGAAGACAGTGCGTGGAGACCTGCTGACCATCAAGTCGGCGGGTGCCTACGGTATGTCGATGGCATCCAGATACAATCTGCACGACCTTCCGGGCGCTGTCTATAGCGATGACATACGCTGACAGCCGCCAGGTCGGAAAATCAGAAACACTAGTCACAAACATAAACTTACCAATCAAAAAACAAAATGAAGAAAATCGTTTCGATTCTCTCAACGGTCGTACTGGTCGCCGCTTCCTGCCAGAAGCCGGTGGAGCCTTCGCTCTCACTCAAGGACCAGGAGATTTCCGCGCCTGCAGCAGGCTTGGAACAGACCGTGACATTCCAGACCAACCAGGACTGGAGTGCAACCCCTGACGCAGGCTGGGTGACTGTCACCCCTGCCAGCGGTTCAGCTGCCGATGGCAGCGCAACCATTACAGTCAGCGTCGTGAAGAACGACACATTTGACGCACGCACTGCAAAGGTCAGCGTAAAAGCAGGACCTCTTTCTGCAACCATCACCGTCAACCAGGCTGGAAAGGATGTGGTATTCACCCTCAGCGACCAGCAGCTCAACGCCGAAACTGCAGGACTCGAAAAGACTATTGAGTTCGAAAGCAACATCGATTGGACCGCAAGTTCCGATGCAAGCTGGCTGACTGTCACCCCTGCCAGCGGAAAGGCCTCCGATGCGAAGGTCAGCATAACCATCAAGGCTGAGAAGAACACCCTGGCTAAAACCCGCAATGCCAAAGTAAGCGTAAGCGCAGGCAGCAAGTCTGCTGTCATCACCGTCAACCAGGAGGCGGCTCCCGCCTATGTCAAAGTGACTCCGGCAAGCGACAAGCCTTTCGGATACAGCGGACTTGAAACAAGCATTAGCGTTGAAAGCAATGCCGCCTGGACAGTCAGCTGCGACGCAGAATGGCTGGAAGTAAGTCCAAGCAATGGCGAAGGCAACGGTACAGTGAATGTCAAGGCCGGAATGAACGAAGGCAATGACAAGCGCATAGCCAAGCTCGTATTTACGGCAGCCGATGCTACTGCGGAAGTAACTGTGGAACAAAAGGGCAAAGAGACCGACGGCGACAACGAGTCCTTCGATCCGCTCCCTGGATATGAATGGTAATTTCGGAGAAGTATGAAGAATATATATAGAAATATTGCAGGACTGATGGCCATTGCAGCCACTTTCGCCTGCACGGAGAAACAGAACCTCGTTCCGGAGGCAAGGCCGGAGAATCTCAAGGAATTCAGTTTCACAGCCAGCTTCGAGCAGGATGACGCAACCAAGACCGTCCTCAACGCCGACCTTTCAGTGGACTGGGTTATCAACGACAGCATCGCCGTTTACGACGGCAGCGGAATACGCGAATTCATAGTACGCGAAATACGTGAGGACAAGACTGCCGTCATCTGCGGACTTGCAGATGCAAGTGCCAGCTCATTCTACGCAGTATATCCTAAGAAGTCCCTCCTCGAGGCCGTGGCAGATACTCTCAAACTGGCTCTCCCGGGAGAGCAGATTGTTCCGGCAGGAATGAACGTTTCTCCTGACGCCCTCGTAAGCTTCGCAAAACTCGACAGCGAGAGCGGAAGATTCAAATTCAAGAATATGACCTCTCTCGTGAAGGTCACCATACCTAAGGAGGCATCCCGTATTCTTGTCAAGAACCTCGGTGGCATCGCCTCCAGCGGTACAGCCACTCTGACAGCCAATCCGGAAGTCATCCCTGCTGTACAGGCCATAAGCGGCTCGACCACTACGTCCATAGTTCCGGAAAGCGGAAAATTCGCTGCCGGCAGCTACTTCATTCCTGTCATTCCTTCGGAGTTCCCTGCCGGAATAGGAATCTCCGTTGCACAGGAGGACGGTTATCTCGTAGCGGAAACCACTGACAGCCTTGCACTCGTGCGCAACGGCGGACTCGACTTCGGCGACATCAGCGCCAGCAAAAAAGCAATTCTTGCGCCTTTCAATATCGGCAGCGTCGAGGACCTTAAGGCCTTCACCGCCCGCACTCCTTACTATGCAGCGACCGACGTCATCACCATCACCGCCGACATCGACCTGCAGGGAGAAGAATGGATATGCGCTCCAAACACACGCCGCTACTACGGCAGCATTGACGGAGGCAAGCACAGGATCTACAACTACATAGTAAAATCAGGTCCTGATACAGGCAATCCGAGCGATGCCGCTGTCTTCGGCCGCATCGGCTTGGGAAAGGAAGAAAGCCCGTATTTCATCAAGGACCTCGCATTCGGAAGCAAGGATTATGACTTCGAAACCAAGACCGGTACATACGACGGCGTTTCAAAAGTGATATTCAACACTCAGAACGACGGCAACAACACCTACTTCTACCCTGGAGCCATAGCTTACTGCTATGCATTCGGCACCATCGAGAACCTTGCCAGCTTCACTCCTGTAGAGATTCCGGCCAGTTGCACCAGCCCTCACCGCGCGTCGCCTCTGCTCGGTACCGTAAAAGCAAACGTCACGATAAGAGGATGCCGTAACTTTGGCGACATTGTCGAAGCTACGGCCACTTGCACCAAGAATCCTACCGTTGGAGGTATATCCGGTGCCCTCGACGGAGCGGATTGCGTTGTGGAAGACTGTGTCAACGAAGGAAACGTCACAGTAAGCAGTGCCCTCCCTTCGGATTTCGGAGGACTCCTCGGTTACACCAATTATGTCGTTACCTGCCGTAACTGCGTGAACAAGGGCGATGTGATTGCAGTACGGAAACTTGAAAAAGACACTTATATCGGAGGAATCTCTTCACGTTGCACCAAAACAGGCACAATACTCGAGAATCTGAAGAACGAAGGAAATCTCGTGATTGAGCTTTCCGGAGCTTTCAGTGTCTTTGGCGGCGGAATCACCGCAAGGGTACAGGGCGCAACTGTAACCGACTGCGACAATTCCGGAAATATAAATGTGAACTACACCTGCTCGACAGCAAAGAAATATCTCTATCTTGGTGGCTGCATCGGCAACTCCCTTACAGCTGCGAACACCATTGCAGGCTGCGACAACAGCGGGGTCATCACCGTTAACGGTAAGGCTACGGGTGCATACGTCGGAGGAGTTGTCGGATACAATGCAATCGAACTCTCGATTGAGGATTGCCACAACAGCGGAAACATCAGCTACAACATCAGCGGAAAGACCAAGAATGAGGGTGTAGCGGGAGTCCTTATGTACTCTACTGCAAAGGTAAGTATGAAGGGATGCAGCAACAGCGGCAATATCTCTTACAATGCTCCTGTAACTACCAATACCTGCGTAGGCGGAATATCAGGAATCTTCGGTGGCAAAGATCACAGCATTGAGAACTGCGAGAACAGTGGAAGCATCTCAGTCATAGCAGACAAAAACAGTACGGCAGGTTCACTCTGTACGCTTTCCGGAATCATCAGTTGCCTTAGCAACGCGCCTATCAGCGGATGTAAAAACAACAATTGCCTATTGGAAGCCGGAGCAGATGACGCCGCAAAAGCCCCTCTGTTCGTAGTCGGAGGAATCAGCGGAGGAAGTTACTATGCCCACGGAGCAATCACCGATTGCAGTGTAAGCGGCACCGCTATCAATACAGACATTAATACAAAAGAAGCATACATAGGCGGAATCTGCGGCATTCTCTCGCATAGCGACATCAGCAACTGCAGTTTCGACGGCAGCATTGTTGCTTCAGGAAGTGCCAACGTAGCGGGAGGCATCGCAGGTGCCGGTCTCGCTGCAGGGACTAACTGGAAAGAAATGCAGGCCATCACCGGAGGCAACGGGCTTGTTTCAAAAGCCAATATCACCGCAAACAATAGTCCTCTTGACAAGGTGGGAACAGTAGTGGGCTTCTGCAACAGCACCACCATCGCCACTCTCGGCGCAACGGAACCGGTTGTCGCTTCCGAGGCTACCATCAACGGAGCTGCAGGTCCTGTAATCGGATCAGCCAGCACAGGTGGACTCACCATCAATGTGGCCCAGTAAACATCCCATATCCGATGAAACGAAGGAGGCTCAGTGATGGGCCTCCTTTTTTTTCAGTCAGGAAAATTGTATTTTCGCAAAGTATATAAACTGAAGTAATATGTTCCGATACAAAGTATTCCTTGCTGTGGCAGACAAGCTGAGCTTTACGAAGGCGGCGCAGGAACTGTATATTTCGCAGCCGGCAGTCTCGAAGCATATCAGCGAGCTCGAAAAAGAATTCCAGCTGACCCTCTTCAGAAGGGAACGCGGGCAGATCAGTCTTACAAGGGAAGGCGAGGCACTGAAGCAGAAAGCAATGAAACTGATGGCCTGCAACAAAGAGCTGGAAGACGAGATGAGACTGCTGCGGGGCACAGTGGATGGAGAACTCAGGCTGGGCGCGAGTTCGACCATTGCCCAATATGTCATTGCCCCTATGCTGGCACGTTTCAAGGAAATGTTTCCCCAGCTGGGAATCAAACTGGTGACAGGCAACAGCGAGCAGGTGACGGAAAGTCTGGTTGCGGAACGTATAGACCTGGCTCTCATAGAAGGGGCGAAACGTCGCAACGACCTTAGGTACAAGGAGTTCTGCAAGGATGAAATTGTGTTGGCGGGTTCATCGGCGAGCCCTCTTGAAATTGTTGACACGGAAAAGCTGAAGACGCTGCCTCTGGTTATGAGAGAACAGGGTTCCGGTACTCTGGAGGTGATTGAAAGGGCATTGGCAGACAAAGGAATCTCTCTATCTGAACTGAATATAGAACTGAGCATCTCGGCGACAGAGGCAATAAAAAGCTACCTCAAGTCGTCGCCGTCCTGCTGCGCCCTGCTCTCTGTCTCAGCCTTGCACGACGAGTTGCGCAGCGGCGAATTGAAGATTATCGACATAGACGGAATGGAGATAGTACGCGACTTCAGTTTCGTCAGCCGCCAGGGAGAACTGGCTACGGCCGGCGAGCGCTTCGTGGAATTTGCAGAAAACTGGCGCAACGATAACCTCGGGTTATAGTTCATAACAAATCTGTATATACAGGCAGCCGGTATTCGGGATATCTTTGCAGCGTAATCAAAGTACGCAAAGCAATATGAAGGCAAAGATTTCCACAGCACTGTACCTCATCCTCCTCGCAGCTTCGGTTTTCGTATCCCCTGCCCTGGCTCTTTTCGCCGGCATCGCGCTCGCACTGATTCTGGGCAATCCTTTCCCTGCGTTCTCCAGAAAAAGTTCGAAATACCTGCTGCAGTTCGCGGTGGTCGGTCTCGGATTCGGAATGAATATATACGAATCGCTGGAAGCCGGCAAGGAAGGCATACTCTTCACCCTGGTTTCCGTTACCGGAGTGATGCTGGTCGGCTGCCTTGTCGGACGCATGATGGGCTTGCTGCCGAAACTTTCGTATCTGATAAGTTCAGGCACCGCAATCTGCGGAGGCAGCGCCATAGCGGCAGTCGCCCCGGTGGTGAAGGCGGACGATGACGAGACCAGTATGTCGCTTGCCGTAATCTTCCTGCTTAATGCAATTGCGCTATTCATCTTCCCTCCCCTGGGACGACTCATCGGGCTGGACCAGCAGCAGTTCGGGACCTGGGCAGCCATAGCAATCCACGACACCAGCTCGGTAGTGGGCGCCGCAGCTGCCTATGGTGAGGAAGCCCTCAAGGTTGCCACCACGGTGAAACTCACCCGCGCCCTCTGGATAATTCCCCTTTCAATCGTGTCAATCTTCATCTTCCGGAGAAAAAAGGGCGAGAAAACCAGAATTTCCATTCCCTGGTTCATATTCCTCTTCATCCTTGCGATGCTTGCAAACAGCTTCATCGGAATCCCTGAAGCATTAGGGAAGGGCATAAGCATCTTCTCTCACAAGGCCCTCTCCGTCACCCTCTTCCTGATCGGGACCGGCCTTTCCGTAGATTCCATCAAGAAAACAGGCATCAAGCCCGTACTCCTGGGCATCGTCCTCTGGATCCTTATCTCCGTTGCCAGCCTCGCGGCGGTGCTGCTGTAAAGCTGCCGGGCTGCTATAGCATCACCGACATTTCAGGCAGAGGCTTGGCCTCGTTGGCAGGGTCACCGGCAATGCGGGAAACGCATTTGACATTAGGGTGGTCGAACCACTTGCCATTCACCTGATACTCGGAACAGCAGCGCTGGCGAACCACGAATTCGTCAGTAGGATTCTCCAGGGTGACAGTGAAATCGACTATCTTCTGATCAGTGGTGAAAGAAATGTTGTAATCGATGGTTTCCCCGCTGAGAGAAAGGGTCTCGGTCTTCTTTTCGAACGCCGGGACAGGCCTGAACTCCTCTCCGTCCTTATATTCGATCATCCAATACTTCGCACCGTAAGAGCCGGGATTATAGGTGTATATGATATGCAGGCGGGTACCCTCCGCAAAGCGGTTGCCGCCGAGGGTCTCGAACTGCCAATAGTCGCCGGGCATAGGCCCGCTCATAACCGGCTGGCCACCGTTGCTGACATTCAGGATGGAAAGTCCGGCCGCATCACCCGGCCAGGCGGTCTTGTCGATCTGCACATAGCTGAGCTTGCCGTTCCCCTCTTCGTTGGCCATATAATAGCCACGCTCCCCGGCCTCGTTGCTGTAGCGGTAAACGCCCGGCTCGTTCTGTCCTGTCCAGGTCTGGATGCAACCGTCAGCCTTCGCTCTTTCCGGGGTGAAATACCACTTGGCCAACACCTTGCGTGGATCCCCCTCTTCGTCTGCAGGCTTCTCGAAATAGGAAAGGTCCGTGACCTGATAAGGATGGAGGCAGGCCTCGTGTGCGGCAGTCTGGCAGAGCAGGGCCTTGGCTTCGGAAATGGATTCCGGATGATAGCTGTTTCCGACAACGCTCTTGCCCATAATCTTCTCGAACCAGAGGCAGGCGGCGGTATAGCGGCCGGTGGAATAATTCAGATGCCATCCGTCCCTGGTGAGATTGTCTCCGAGATAGGAACTGCGGGCATTCTGTATGGCATCCATACAGTTCATAAAGAGTTTGAACTCCGTATGGGCGGCAAGTACCTCCTTCGTGGCAGAGCATATCATCTGATACATCAGTTCCTGGTCATAATTGTAATAGCTGAACTTGACACCGGTGTAGTCGCTTTTCGCAGCCCACGGAGCGTGATAGACCAGTCTGGCATCCGGGCATTTCTCCTTGAGGACTCCGAGCAGATTGGTCAGGGCCGGTTCCATCGAATGGCTCACAGAACCGAGGCTGGCGTTGTAAAAGCCATGATAGCCGGCACCTTCCTGAACACTGATGAAGGTCCAGTCTTCATCTGCGAGAGCCGATGACATTTTCGTGGAGGCAGTGGTGGTTTTGACTCCATCCACAATCTTGCGATAGCTGTAAGCGGCAGCATCGCTCAGCGCGTTCTCGGCATGGGTAGCCAGAGGACAGCCTCCTATATAGAGGTTTCCTATGATGACATCCTTCCCCTCGGCGGCAAAGAGGCCGTAGAGCTCCTGTTCCACCGCATCAGCCGAGAAACTGTTGCCTATCGCAAGTATCTTTACGACGTCCGGCAACTGGAACTCATCCCCCGGCTTGTCCGG
>CAKMNE010000010.1 GCA_927798505.1 uncultured Bacteroidales bacterium | reverse complement strand
GACTACTTCAGCGCCCACAGGCACATCATCACCCAGAACGGCACCAGCGGCATCAAGCTGGGAATCTGGTGGCCTCTCTATCCTTCAATTGAGAAGAATCCTCAGGTTTCAAGGTAGTGGGCGCGCCGTTTTTCATATCCAGAAAGCTCCGGTTCAAGGGCAAGGTGTCAGTCTGGGCGACTGCCATCTCATCCTTCGTGATGATAGTAGCGGTGAGCATATCCTCGGGCTACAGGGCTGAAATCCGCTCGGCCGTGGCCGATGTGTGCGCAGATGCGACCCTCCACTCAGAAGACGGAGTGCTGCTGGACAGCTGCCTTCTGTCCGAACTGGAGAGAATCGACGGCATAGCCTCAGTCACTCCCGTAATTCTGGAGCCCGGCGTAATCAAAAGCGGAGAAATAATGGAAGGGGTTGCATTCAAGGGCGTTCCTTCCGATGATGAGCCGCTGACCATACGCATACCCGAAAGGCTTTCCCGCATCCTTGGCAAGGGAGAGGGCGACCGCATCTCCGCATATTTCTTTGCCGGAAAGGTCAAGGCCAGGAATTTTACCATAAGGGAAGTCTATCCCAGCCCGGTCGAACTGGACCGCAACTTCCTGGTCTATTGTCCGATTGGAGATTTGAGAAGGGTGCTCGGGATGCCACAGGATATGGCCGGCAATGTGGAAATCCGCCTGGACGGACGCTATGAAGGGCGCGAAGCAATCAATGAGAAGGCGGCAGAGATAGGCTTTGCCACAGGTCTGCGCTGCGAATCAGGCGCAAGGCAATACGCCTCTCTTTTCGACTGGCTGCAGGTAATAGACATCAACGTCGCGGCTATTCTGGTGCTTATGGCCCTGGTGGCCGCATTCAACATGATTTCGGGACTGCTGATTATGATTATGCGCAGCACCGCCACCATAGGCACTCTCAAGGCCATGGGCATGGACAACTCCCATATAGCAAGGACCTTTCTGGCAGTGGCGTCACGCTCCACCGCGGCGGGGCTGCTGGCCGGCAATGCGGCCGCACTGCTGCTGCTCATCGTGCAGGACGCTACCCATTTCCTGAAACTGGACCCTTCCTTCTACTTCGTTTCATATGTACCGGTAAAGCTGAACTTCGTGGCTATTCTTGCCACTGACCTCGGAGCCTGGGCTGTGATTATGCTGCTTATGCTGCTGCCGTCAATGCTGATATCACGCATTGACCCGGCGCAAAGCATTACCGGTCAGCTTTCTACTTCCCCTCGGCAATAAGCCGGTCTGCCTGGTCTATGTTCATAAGTATCCTCCTGGCAAGAGGATGCAGGGTGTTGACACGGGTCCCGAGGTTGTTGACGAAACCCAGCGGATGCCCCTGATACGATACAAGATTGAAGCCGCGCGGAGCTTCCGGGAAACGCAGGGCATCGTGGTGTAGGTAGGCCAGCGCCTGCTTGAGGTCAAGTTCTATTACCGGATACTCCCCCTTATAGCCCAGGCTCAGGGCATAGTCCGGGTCAGGTATGAGCTTGCCGCCCTTCTGAATGCCGGCAGGAATGCCGTAGCGCAGGGGCCTGATGTACGAGGCAAGCTCGCCCTTGGGACAGGATGCTTCGGGTGCGGTCTTTACCAGCATTCCGGCCCACTGCCCTTCGCCCGGCACCACCCCGGCGCGCAGCAGATTGCCCCGGTGCGTCATCTCCACGCCCCAGTCGGAAAACTCGTCCAAGGGGCTTACAATCTCCCCTCCGAGCTGCGTTGCGGCCCACTCCAGATTGGCATCATTCTCCGATTCCTCGTAGGTGCAGGTGGAATATACCAGCACCCCGCCCTGACGCAGCGCCGGCCACACATCCGCCAGAATGCGTTTCTGACGGGCGGCACACAGCATCACCGTCTGCTCGGACCACTGCTCCACGGCCTTTGCGTCCTTGCGGAACATTCCCTCCCCGCTGCACGGAACATCGGCAACTATTATGTCGAAATAGCCGGGGAAACGGGCGAAAGCGGCCGGATCCGCGGAAGTGACCATAACATTGGGGTCGCCCCATATAGCCACATTGTCGCTGAGAATGCGGCTGCGGTCCTTCATCACCTCGTTACTGACCAGCAGGAACTCGTCCCCGAAGGCTTCGCGAAGAGAGGCCGCAATGTCGGTTGTCTTGCCGCCGGGAGCAGCGCAGAGGTCAAGCACACGCAAGCCCGGTCGCCCCACGGATGCGAGGGCGCGGCGCAGTACGTGCCCCACAAACATTGCCGACGAGTCCTGGACATAGTAGCAGCCCGCGTGAAAGAGAGGGTCCAGCGTAAATACGGGACGCCGGTCGAGTATTCTTCCATACGGACTCCAAGGCACCGGTGTGCCTTCCGGTCCCGCAAGCCCCTTGAAGGGATTGAGCCTGATTGCCGTGCCTGCCTCGCCGTTCATCTCAATGCGCAGGGGCGGCGGCTACTATCCCGTCCACTATTTTGTCGAGAGCCTCCTTCACCTTGCCGCCGACCATCATCTTGATCATACCGCTGATTTCCGCCTCTACCTCGATGCTGAAGTCGGTGCGGCATCCGCCCATATCATCGAAATGCATGGTCATGGTGAAATGAAATGGTGCACCGTTGTCCTGAAGTTCTATGAGGCTGTACGGGAGACGGCGGGAAACCCGCACTCCCATACTCATTCCCTGGACTGTGGCCTTGAGGGTGTCATAGTCCGCATCAATGTCGATTTTCTGGTCCTGAGGCACCATCTGCTTGAAATTGCGAAGGTCGGTGAAGGCCATAAACAGTTCAGCGGGAGACTTTCCCACCACACCGTGTTTGCTGGAGTATTGCGCTGCCATAGAAATTTGCTAAATTTGTCCTTTCAGTGGCGCAAAGATAGTAATTTTCTTATGCACAGGATATACTTCGAGAAACGATGCATAATCATATGCAGTCCGACCGACGAAAGGCTTTCCGACCCGAACTCGGTGGAGTTTCACGTGGGACGAAGAATTGACATCAGCACCCTTGTGAAGATGTTCCAGGCTACGGACTCCATTTCCAGAATCTACATCCCCACCGCGGATGTGGACGGCACCTACAAGAGCTTGTGCTCGGAATTCCGCGAAGTCAATGCGGCCGGCGGACTGGTATCCAACCGGAGGGGCGACTTTCTGCTGATCAACCGCGGAGGCTTGTGGGACCTGCCGAAAGGTCACCAGGAGGCCGGTGAGGACATTGCCGTAACCGCCCTGCGCGAGGTTCAGGAAGAGACCGGGGTTGACCAGCTGGAGCTCAGGTCGCTTATATGCGTAACCGACCACTGCTACTTCAGGGACAATGCCTGGCACCTCAAGCACACGTGGTGGTATGATATGCTCTACACCAATCCTACCGACCTCACGCCCCAAAGGGAAGAAGACATATCGAAGGCTGCCTGGGTAGCCAAATCCAGCCTGCCCCCTTTCCTCAAGAACACCTATCCGTCAATACTTGAAGTATTTCGTGAAGCAAAAGTGTGAAACCCTGAAACTTTCCGGCATTTCTTCCCGTATATTTAAAGAATATACATTTTGCAGATATGAAACTTTCACAGTTTGACTTCGATCTTCCGAAAGACAGAATCGCAACTCATCCGACGCGATGGAGGGATGAGTGCAAGCTTATGGTTCTCCACAAGGATACGGGAGAGATTGAGCACAGGCAATTCAAAGACATAATAGACTATTTCGGGAAAGGCGACAATTTCGTTCTCAACGACACCAAGGTTTTCCCGGCCAAACTCTATGGCAAGAAAGAGAAAACCGAAGCTGACATTATGGTGTTCCTGCTTCGCGAGCTCAACAAGGAGCAGAGGCTTTGGGACGTGGTGGTTGAACCGGCACGCAAAATCAGAATAGGCAACAAACTCTATTTCGGAGAGGATGACAGCATGGTGGCCGAGGTAATCGACAACACCACCTCCCGCGGACGCACACTCCGATTCCTCTATGACGGACCTTACGAAGAGTTCAAGCAGGCTCTCTTCGCCCTTGGACACACACCGGTACCCGAGTGGGTGAAGGAGACTCCGGAAGAATCCGACGTGGAGGACTATCAGACCATCTTTGCCAAAAACGAAGGGGCGGTTTCCGCTCCGGCGGCAGGTCTGCATTTTTCGCGCGAGCTGTTCAACAGGATGATACTCAAGGACATCGAAACCACCTTCATCACCGTGCACATGGGCACCGGACACTTCCGCGCAGTGGATGTGGAAGATCTCTCCAAGCACAGAATGGATTGCGAAAGGATGATTATCACCGAGGAGGCGGCCGCCAAAATCAATGCCACCAAGCGCTCCGGCCACAAGCTGGTAGCCGTGGGAGTGACGGTTGTGCGCGCTCTTGAAACCTATGTGACCACCCAGCACGAAGTCAAGGCCAACGACCTGTGGACCAACAAGTTCATCTTCCCTCCCTACGAGTTCTCCATTCCGGATGCCTATGTCAGCAACTTCCATCTCCCGGAATCCACTATGCTGATGTCCGTGGCAGCTTTCGGAGGCTACAAGAACGTGATGAACGCATACAAGGTGGCACTTGAGGAAGGTTACCGTTTCGGACCTTACGGAGACGCTATGCTTATCCTTTAATACCATATAGAACCAATGGCTTACAATTTCACACTCGAGCTTCCGCAGGGATGGGAAAAGGAAGTATCCCGCGAAAAGGACCCGGAAGGCAATGCGCTGACCCACTTCAGCTGCCATCTTCCGGACGACGAGGCCCGTACCGACCTTGCCGAAATTGAGATTTTCGCAGGAAGGATGCCTTCCGACACCACTGCGGCCGATGAGGCACTTGCCAACTACGCCGACATCGTGGGCTTTGACGATGACGACCCCGAGGACTATGACCCGATTACGGAATGGCCGTTTGCCGGCAAGAAGGCCTACGGATTCGAAGCCCTCTGCGAGGATGATTCTCCGATGCGTCTTATGTGTGTAGAGATAAAATCCGGTTATCTTGCACTCTTCAGCATATGCGCAAAGGATGATGAAACCCTTGTTGACACTGTGCAGCTCGTGGAAAGAAGTTTCAGGGCCAAGGCAACAGAAAAGTGAAACAATGTAAATCCTGGACAGACAACTATGACAAATGAACGAATACAAAAAGAATCTGACCGCGGTCGGCGCCTGTGCGCTCGGCCGCGCGTTCGGTTATGAGCCTCTGGTCGCACACCGTCTCATTGACGCGGCAGGCTCTATCGAAGGACTGTTTTCCCTGCCTGAAAGAGAGAGGGAGGAACTTCTGGGCCCGTATTCCCGATACAGGGGCAGGCTTTCCGACGCATTGATTGACGAAGCCGCACGGGAACTGGAGAAAATATACAAAGACGGCTACAGATTCATCTCACTGGAAGACGGCGACTACCCGGAGCCTCTCAGGGATTGTCCGGATTGTCCACTTGGGCTTTACATTCGCAGCGACTTCCCCGTTACGGACATTTTTGACGGTGCTCCCTGCATTTCCATAGTGGGCACAAGGGACATATCCCCCTACGGCAAAGAATGGTGCCGGCGAATAGTGTTCACCCTCGCCCAGGCTCCGGTCAAGCCGGTGATTGTCAGTGGAATGGCAATAGGGGTGGATATCAATGCCCATATTGCCGCACTGGAAGCGGGACTGCGCACAGTCGGAGTGCTGCCTACGGGCATTGACGACGTGTATCCGAACTACCACCGCAAAGCGGCGGAACGCATTGCCTCATCCCCCGGCTGCGCCCTTATTACCGATTTCCCCACCGGCACCACGCCCCAGGCCGCGACATTCCTGCGCCGCAACCGCATAATCGCAGGCCTTGGCGCCGCCACTATTCTGGTAGAATCCAAGAAGAAAGGAGGCGGCCTGATAACGGCAAACACCGCGTTCAGCTACGGCAGGGATGTATGGGTGCTGCCGGGACGCATCGAGGACCCGCGCTCGCAGGGTTGCCTGGACCTGGCCGGAAAGCATATTGCCGACATAATCAGCGACGTTACCCTGCTTCCCGAAGCCCTGGGGCTTGGGCGCTTCAACCGCAGGCGCAAAGCCGAACTGGCAGAGGAAATCGAAGACCGCTACAGGGATGCCGTCAGCGAGAACGAAGTGCGTATGCTTCAAGAGCTTGCGTGTCATATCAAACTCAACCGCGGGCAGAACCCGGAGGAAATTGCCGGAGCCCTGGGAAGGGACTATATGCAAACCAAAAGGAGGATTTCAAAACTGTGCAGCGACGGATTTGTGGAGCAGGACCTGCTGATGAGGTGTTCCATTGTCGTAAGAAATGCCTAAATTTGCAGCGTGGAATTCATAGATACCCATACACATCTCAGCGACCCCGCCTTCAGTGACGAAGCGGATGCCGCTGTTCTTCGCGCGCTTCAGGCCGGGGTGCACAAGATGCTGCTTGCCGACATCGACAGCAGCGAAAGGCAGGCCATGCACGAACTTGCAGGAAGGCATCCGGGAGTGCTCTACAAAATGGCGGGGCTGTATCCGGGCTCTGTTCGGCAGGACTGGCGTCAGGAAGTGGACAAGGTCTGCGAGCTGGCTGCATCCCCGGACATAGTCGCAATTGGAGAAATAGGTCTGGACTACCACTGGTCAACAGAGTTCAAGGCAGAGCAGCAGGAGGCCCTGAAAGCCCAGCTTGAACTTGCCGCAAAGTTCGACCTTCCGGTGAACATACACCTTCGCGACGCCACCGATGACTTCTTCAAGGTCCTGGACAGCTGCAGGGGACTCGGCTTGAGGGGAAACCTGCACGCATTCAGTTCCAGCAGCGAAATTGCAGCCCGCATAAGACGCTACGGAGAGTGGTATATGGGCATAGGAGGTGTTCTGACCTTCAAGAACGCAGGGATTGCAAGAGACATAGCTGACATCCCGCTGGAGATGATAGTTCTCGAGACGGACTCGCCCTATCTCGCCCCCACTCCCCTGCGCGGCACCCGCAACGAAAGCGCAAACATCCCGCTGATAGCCGCAAAACTTGCTGAGTTAAAGGGAATAAGCCTTGAGCAGGCAGCTCAGGTGACCACTTGCAATGCGAAGAGACTTTTTGCAAGAATAAACGATTGATAGTTATAGATTGAAATATTTTTGCTATCTTGCAACGATTTTGATACACAACACTGAAATCAAGGAAAAATTTGATCAACAAACAATAATTCATTAATTCAAACACATTCAAAAACAGTTATGAAAAAGATTTCAATGTTTTTGGCAGCAATGGCCATCCTGGTCTTCTCTGCTAACATCGCCTCTGCACAGGAAGCAGACCAGACAGCTCAGGCAACTGAGGCAGTCGAGGCAGCTCCAGCTGAGGAAGCAGCTGAGGTTGACCCATTCAACGTAAAGTCTGAGGTTCCTCTCCATCAGGCTCTCAAGACAAAGTTCATCGAGGGTGGTGCAGGCTTCATGTCCCTGATTATCATCTGCCTTATCATCGGTCTTGCACTCTCTATTGAGAGAATTCTCTATCTCTCATTCTCAAAGGTCAATGCAAAGGCTCTCGTAGCAAAGGTTGAGAAGGCTCTCGCTGAGGGTGGTATCGAAGCTGCAAAGGATGTATGCCGCAACACACGCGGTCCTGTCGCAAAGATTTTCTATGACGGTCTTGACAGGTACGACCAGGGTGTTGACGTCGTTGAGAAGAACATCGTTTCTTCAGGTTCTATCCAGATGAGCATGCTTGAGAATGGTCTTTCATGGATTTCCCTCTTCATCGCCATCGCTCCGTCTCTCGGATTCCTCGGTACCGTTATCGGTATGATTCAGGCATTCGATGCTATCCAGGCTGCAGGTGACATCTCCCCTAACGTCGTTGCAGGAGGTATGAAGGTCGCCCTCATCACCACAGTTGCCGGACTTATCGTCGCCATGATTCTCCAGGTATTCTACAACTACATTCTCGCCAAGATTGATGCCATCACCATCGATATGGAAGAGGCTTCTATCGACCTCATCGACGTTCTGACTGCACACAAGGCATAATTGGAATTGCAATGAAATCAACATATAGCAAAATCATCAAATGGATACTGCTGGCACTGATAGTCATCAGCGTGGCCGTGTTTGCCTTCGGCTGGATTTACGGCTTTGAGACAAACGGCAATGTGGCTGTCGATGCTCTCTTTATCTGGGCGTATGTGATGCTATGCATAGCTCTTGTGAGCATCGTCCTTATCGGCGGTGTGATCGGAGTGCTGAACGACAAGAAGTTCCTCGTGAAAGTTCTCGCCGTTCTCGCCGGCACGGCAGCATTATGCGCAATCGTATACTTCCTCTCACCTGGCGCACCTGCAGTTGGTATTGCAGAGCAGCCATCTGACGCAACTCTCAAACTTACCGATACAATACTCAATCTTACCTACCTCTGCGGTGGAGTGGCAATCCTTTCCATCGTTGTCGGTTCGATTGTGAATCTTATCCGTAACAGAAAATAAGCTATGGGCAAGAAAAAAACACCTGCAATTAACTCAAGCTCGACAGCGGATATCGCGTTCCTGCTCCTGTGCTACTTCCTCATGACAACCACTATGGGAAGCCACACCGGACTCTCACGCCGTCTGCCTCCTATTCCGGACCAGAATCAGCAAGTCGAGGACCAGAAGATCAACCGCCGCAACATCATCGTTGTCAGGATCAACTCTTCTGATAAAATTCTTGCCGGTAGTGAGCCTATAGATATCCGTTTCCTTAAAGAAAGAGTTAAGGAGTTCCTTGACAATCCGAACAACGACCCTACTCTCCCTGAAAAGGAGATGAAGATGATTGAAGGATTCCGCGAAGTCCCGGTTTCAAAGGGAGTGATTTCCCTGCAGAACGACCGTGGTACAAGTTACGCCGCATACATCGCAGTTCAGAACGAGCTTGTGAAGGCGGTCAACGAACTTCGTGATGAATTCTCAAGGGCAAATTTCGGCAAGCCTTACGCAAGACTCAACGAAGAAGAGCAGGGATGGGTAAAGAAAGCCGTTCCTCAGAATATTTCAGAGGCTGAGCCTAAGGATGTAAAGGGATCTAAATAAAGGAGGACAAAGAAATGTCAAAATTCGGTGGAAGCAACAACAAGAAGGATGTACCTGGAATAAGCTCAGGTTCTCTGTCCGATATCGTGTTCATGCTCCTGTTCTTCTTTATGGTTACCACGCAGATGCGTGAGACCGAGAACAAGGTTCAGGTACAGATTCCGGAAGCATCAGAAGTCGTAAAGCTCGAGAGGAAGGACCTTTCCTCATACATCAACATCGGTACCCCTATCAGGTCACTTCAGGCCCAGTATGGTACAGATGCACGTATCCAGCTCAATGACTCTTTCAAAACAAAGGAGGATATCCGTGACTTCGTCGCTTCTGAGCGCGAGGCTATGAACGAGGGTGACCGCCCTCTCATGACCGTCTGCATCAGGGCCGACAAGGACGTCAGGATGGGTATCATTACAGATGTCAAGCAGGAGCTGCGCCGCTGCTCCGCACTTAAGATAATGTACTCCGCAAGAAAACCAGCCGAGTAATACTCGGAGACTGAATATGAGCGGCCCCCCGACCAGAGGGGCCGCTTTTAAAAACAGACTAAGCATAATGGCAACAGAAATACGTCGTACGAAAATTAAGGATCTTCTCGCTATGCAGGCGGGAAGCGAAGTACTTGTAAAAGGTTGGGTAAGAACGAAAAGAGGCAACAGGGAAATAGCATTTATCGCCCTGAATGACGGTTCTACCATCAAGAATGTTCAAATCGTAGTGGACAAGAATTCCGAAACGGAAAGCATTCTCCCACGCATCACTACAGGCGCCTGCATTGGTGTCAGGGGTGATCTTGTGGAGTCGCTAGGCAGCGGACAGGCTGTCGAAATTCACGCGAAGGACATTGAAATCTTCGGTGAGTGCGACCCTATGCGCTACCCTCTCCAGAAAAAGGACACTTCCTTTGAGTACCTGAGGACAGTGGCCCATATGCGTCCAAGGACCAATACCTTCGGCGCAGTGCTGAGACTTCGCAGCCAGATGGCCTACGCCATTCACGAGTATTTCCACAAGCGCGGCTTTGTCTATCTGCATACGCCGCTTATCACGGCATCAGACTGTGAAGGCGCAGGACAGATGTTCCAGGTCACAACCCTGGACCTGAACAATGTTCCAAAGAACAAGAAGGGAGAACCGGACTACAGCAAGGATTTCTTCGGAAAGCAGACCAGCCTCACAGTGAGCGGACAGCTTGAGGGTGAGCTCGGAGCGACTGCCCTCGGAGAGATTTACACCTTCGGTCCTACCTTCCGCGCGGAGAATTCCAACACCCCGCGCCACCTCGCAGAGTTCTGGATGATTGAGCCGGAAATGGCTTTCTACGACATCAAGGACAATATGGACCTCGCAGAGGACTTCATCAAGAGCCTCGTACGCTATGCCCTTGACAACTGTCGTGATGACATCCAGTTCCTCAACGACCGTTACGACAACACTCTGATTGAAAGACTCGAGGGTGTTGTCAACACGGAGTTTGTGCGTCTCACCTACACAGAAGGAATCGAAATCCTGAAGGAGGCGATAGCAAACGGACATAAATTCGAATATCCTGTAGATTGGGGAACCGACCTTCAGAGCGAGCACGAACGCTTCCTCGTAGAGGAGCATTTCGGCAAACCGGTCATCCTCACGGACTACCCGAAAGATATCAAGGCATTCTATATGAAGCAGAACGAGGACGGCAAGACTGTACGAGCCATGGATGTGCTCTTCCCTAAGATTGGAGAAATCATCGGAGGAAGCGAACGCGAGTCCGACCTCGGCAAACTTGAGGCAAGGGTGAATGAACTCCAGATGAGCCGCAAGAGTCTGGAGTGGTACATTGACACCCGCCGCTTCGGAAGCTGCCCTCACAGCGGATTCGGTCTGGGCTTTGAGAGATTGCTTCTCTTCATTACCGGAATGCAGAACATCAGGGATGTAATCCCCTTCCCTAGGACACCAAAAAACGCAGAATATTAGTCTATGCTCATCATCGGAATCGCCGGCGGCTCAGGCAGCGGCAAAACTACTGTCGTAAAGACCATCATCGAAAAGCTCAAGAAGGAAAGGGTGCGCGTCATCCCGCAGGACTCTTACTACAAGGACTCCAGCGACCTCACCGACGAGGAAAAGCGCGTGCATAACTTCGACCACCCTGACTCCATAGACTGGGATTTACTCAATCACCAGCTCGCCGAACTCAAGGCCGGCAAGACTATCGAGCAGCCTGTCTATTCCTACATCTCCTGCACCCGCAGCAAGACCGAGAAGGTAATTGTGGAGCCGGCAGACGTGATTATCGTGGAAGGCATTCTGATTCTGGCGAACAAGGAACTCCGAGACCAGCTGGATATCAAGATATTTGTGGATGCAGACGATGATGACCGCCTGATGAGGGTTATATCCCGCGACATCAAGGAGAGGGGCAAAGACGTAAACTGGGTAATGGAAAGGTACCAGAGGACAGTGAAGCCTATGTACCTGCAGTTCATCGAGCCAAGCAAGCGCTACGCTGATGTGATCATCCCTCAGGGAGGACACAACAAAGTGGCCATAGACATCATCACAGCAACCGTAGAAAGGGAACTTAAAAACCTTGAGAAGTAACGGCAACCTGGCAGGCATACTTATCACCGTGAGCATTCACCTCGCGGTGATAATCATTTTGCTTCTGACCGTTGTTGAACCGGCTATCAAAAAACAGAGCGCCAGCTACGAATTCGACTTCACCAAACAGGAAGAAATGGAAAGACTCGAGAAAGAGGTGGAGAGACAGAAAGCGCTCAATGACAGACTTGAAAAACTACTGAAAGAGGGCGGCGTCGGATCAGAGCCTGTGCGGAATGTCACAGTGGACCGCGGAAGGCTGAAGGATGACAGGGGCACTGATGCGGAGAAACTGTACCGAGAAGCTGAGCGCATCCAGAAACAATATGAAGAGATAATGTCCCGCGGGAATGACAGTTTCATCGCAATGAAGGAGCCACGTCGCAGCGAAAAGGCCGCAGAAGAGCAGCAGGAGGTCTATACAGGCCCATCCGTGCTCTCCTACGAAGTGCCGGGACGCAAGGGCAGCTATCTGCCTATTCCCGCCTACAAATGTATGGGAGAGGGAGAGGTTACGGTCAATGTTACCGTAAACCCCCAGGGTAAAGTCATTGGCGCGTCTGTCAAAGAGGATGTATCCTCCGACGATGCCTGCCTTCGGGACTATGCTGTCAGGGCTGCGAAAAAAAGCTTTTTCTCAAGCAAGGCCGGAGCCCCGGCAAAAGAGTACGGTTATATCACTTACCGCTTCATAGCGCAGTGATAAGTGTCATCCACTTCAAGCCAATAATAGTAGAAAGCGGAATCGCCGAGCTTTGAGTATCGCCCGACAAGGGCCTTGATTCTTACAAGTGAATACTCCCTGGACTGCTCCCATTCCCCCGGAGCGGGCTCAATTCCGTCCTGGCGCTTTGCAAACTCCAGGAATTTCCGTTCCAGACCTGCCGAGTCAAGATAGCGTGTGAGTTCGTCAAAACTGTCAATGGAGGAAAGTTCGGAAAGGTGATGATCGAAGTATTCTGAGGCAAACCTCATCTCAGTTGCCTTGCGTGTGCATTTCATCTGGAATGTGGTGGCCCGGGTAGTGTCCAGAGCGACGAAGACATCCGGGATGATACCTCCCTTGCTGAGTTTGACACTGTCGGCATTGACCATCTCAGCGTCAGCATAGCGTTTATATACTTCGAGTTCGTAATCCTCACTGTAAGGCTTCTGTATGCATCTTCCGGATGGAGTATAGAAACGGGCCGTGGTCAGGCGTAGGCCGCTGCCGTCGGAGAAATTGACCGGTTCCTGCACCAGGCCCTTGCCGAATGAACGCCTTCCGTAAATCAGGGCTCTTCCGTTGTCCTGCATGGCACCGGAGATGATTTCCGCGGCAGAAGCAGTGCCTTCATCTATAAGAACGGCCATTTTGAGGTCCTGGTATTTGCCCCGGCCGCTGGCCCTGAACTCTTCCCTGCTGCGATGGGCGCCTTCCATATAGACCACCATAGCATCCTTCGGGAGGAACATATCGCTCACCATAACGGCCTGGTCGAGATAACCGCCGGAGTTGCCCCTGACATCCATAATCAGGTAGGTCATTCCGCTGTCAACCAGCTTTTGTACGGCCTCGGCACATTCCTTATATGTGGTGCGGGAGAACTTGGAGAAACGCAGGTAGCCCGTAGTGTCGGAAGTCATAAAGGCGGCATCCACGCTATGGTTGGGAATCTTTCCTCTGGTGATTTCGAAAGGGATAATCTCTTCACCCCTTTTGACCGTCACTGTCACTTTGGTTCCGGCGTGACCACGCATACGGCGCACCATAGTATCCTGAGGGCACTTTACTCCGGCTATTACCTTGTCGTCCACCTGCAACAGACGGTCACCGGGCAGCAGACCAATCTTCTCGGAAGGGCCTCCCGGAATCACTTCTATCACTACCGCAGTGTCATTGGGCACATTGAACTGTATGCCTATGCCGTCAAAACCGCCGGCAAGCGAAGTTTCGGACTCTTCCCTTTCCACAGGAGGAAGATAGACGGAATGGGGGTCGAGTTGGGAAAGAACGGCCTGCACAGCCGCGTCAGTGAGTTTGGCGCGGTCTATGGTGTCCACGTAATTAAGCTCAATCTGGTTGAGTATCAGGTTCAGCTTTCTCCAATCCTGATACTCGGTTTTGAGCAACATCCTGCGCTGGGAGCACAGCTGAACGCAAAGGGTTGCCAAAGAGCCTATGGCAACTGCCAGGATGAGCAGCACATAGGTCCAGGTTCTATTCTTCATCTTTCTTCTCAAATTTGATGCATTCGATACCGGCTCTTCTCAGAAGGTCTATGCCATCCGTAAGCCTGTACTCATCAGCATAGACCACACGTTTGATGCCAGCCTGGATTATGAGCTTGGCACACTCCATACAAGGCGAATCCGTGATGTAGAGGGTGGCACCCTGGGAACTGTTTCCGGATTTGGCCACCTTGGAAATCGCATTCGCTTCGGCGTGGAGCACGTAAGGCTTGGTAACCCCGTTCTCATCTTCGCACACATTCTCGAATCCTGAAGGGGTACCGTTGTAACCATCCGAGATAATCATCCTGTCCTTCACAATCAGAGCGCCGACCTGACGTCTCTTACAGTAGGAATTCTTGGCCCAGATGCGGGCCATCTCCAGGTATCTCTCATCAAATTTGGTATAGTCCATACTATTGTTGCTTCTTTTGATACAGGTATCGCTTGATGTTTTTCTTTGGTGTACGCTCAAAGTCCTCCTGACGGAATTCCATCTTGCGGATAGGTGCATAGGAAGGGAGCACCTTGTTGATTTCCGGCATCCTGGAGCGCAGGCGTCCCTCCAGTTCCTCAGCCTCGATTCCGTCAGCGGCGGCAGTAGCGTAGTCAGGCAGAATGAGGGCTGTAAGTCCGTTGGTATCTTCAACCACCAGGGAATCGATTATGTAAGGGACGTTGTTGATGACCGCCTCAAGCTCCTCAGGATAGATGTTCTGACCGTTGGAAGAAAGAATCATACACTTGATGCGTCCCTTCAGATAAAGGCGACCCGCACGGATGACACCCATATCCCCCGTTTTGAACCAGCCGTCCTCAGTAAAGGCCTCCTTGGTGGCCTCTTCGTTCTTGTAGTAGCCCAGGAAGACATTGCGTCCGCATACCTGAACCTCTCCCGGTATCTTCTTCGGGTCAGGAGAGTCGATGCGGATCTGGCAGCCCGGAACAACTTTGCCGGATGAGCCGTTTTTGGCTGTCCTCCATTTTTCGTAGGTAATGATAGGAGCACATTCCGTCATTCCGTAGCCCACTGTGAAAGGGAACTTGATTTTGTGGAAGAACTTTTCAACCTCCGGATTGACGGCAGCTCCGCCGAGAATCACTTCCTCAAAATTGCCTCCGAAGGCGGCAACGACCTTTTTGCATATTGTCCTGCGAATAATATTGCCTATAAACGGAGCTCCGATGAAGAATCTGAGCCTGTCCGCTACAGGCTTGAGCTGGCTCTTGTAAACCTTCTCTATAATCAAAGGCACTGCAATGATAATGCTTGGCTGCACTTCCTGGAATGCACCCATAATAACCTTAGGGCTTGGCATTCTCGTAAGGAAATTCACATGGGCACCTATAGCCATCTCGAAGAGGAACTCGAACATGAGACCGTACATATGGGCGCAAGGCAGCATGGAAACTACCTTCGAGTTGCAGTCCATCTGAGGTTCAGCCACATTGTGGGCAAACTCCATATTGCAGGCAATGGCGCGGTATGGAATCATCACGCCCTTGGAAAAGCCTGAGGTGCCAGAGGTATAGTTGATAAGTGCCAGTTCTTCAGGTTTGTCCTCGTAGTAGTTGATGTCCTCTGCGCGCAGTCCATAAGGATAATGATTGCGGAATTCTGCAATGACTGCCGCACGGAGGTCTCCCAGCTCGGAGTCGCGCGCCATCAGGAAATCCAGATCGGAGAGACGTATCACTGCATCCAGGCCTTTGAGCGCCTCATGGTCGAGGTTGAGCCATATTGTATCATCAATAAAAAGAGCTCTGGCTTCGGAATGCTGAACCAATCCTACGATTGATTCCGGATTGAATTCGTGAAGAAGCGGAACCGGGACGGCTCCATAAGTAAGAGTTCCGAGGAAGCTGACTGCCCAGTTGAGCTGGTTGCGGCCGCAGATTGCAACTCTCTCACCTTTCTTGAGACCATAACGCTCAAAGATAGTGTGGATGATTTCAATCCGCTCCGCCATCATGGCGTAATTGATTGTCTCACCTTTGTAATTGGAAATGGCTGGACGCCACCAATTGTCTCTGAAACTCTTCTCAAGAGTTTTGTTTACTGATTCGACTTTCATTCTCAATAGGTTTTATACACTTCCATTTGAATTCCGGATTCCTGGCAGTCAACAATAATATCGTCTGCAAGTACAGCGGCTTTTGTCATTTTCATATTCCAGTCCTTGCGGGCTGCGCGCACTGAGCGCTGAAGATAATGTCTTACGGCTGACTCCGAGCCGATTATTATCCAGTCTCCGCTTACAGAGCACCATCTCTCATCCTTGAGGGAGAATGCAGAGCCAAAAAGGATGGAGGCGAAACCGGACCAAGGGCACTCTGCCGGGCCATTGAAGGAAGGAGGGTTGCTGCAGCGCAACAGAAGCACTTCCTCGGAGCGGCAGCACAGTCTGGCCACCTCCCGTATGCCCACTTCGCCGGCCCATTTGACCGGATTCCAGCCTTCGGGCGTCTTGCGGGTCCGGCAGGCGGTGTTGAATTTGTTCAGTCCTCCGGTAGCGTCGAGATAGAGTTTACGAAGTTCCAAGGTCTGCTCCAGGGAGGCTACGGGCATGTCAAGGGCGAAGGTCGTTCCGTAAGGGAGCATTCCACCCAAATGGCTCTGAGCCGGCTGCAGTCCTTGCAGGACACTGTAATACTTGTTTACCGCATCTCCCAGCACCGGAACCAGGGTAAAATCCATATATTGCCCCCTGCCTGCAACCCGGACCTGATCCAGATGAAGCACGGTCCAATCGCTGAACCCCTTAATGAATCCAAGCAAGTTCGAGCGCTTGACATATCCGGCAAGGAAGTCAGAAGGCAGAAAGCCGGGAACGGAGGAATTGCGAAGAATCAGGGTCTGACCCTTAGAGTCCATCTGTTTCAAGGCTTCGCTCACGCCCGGCACCTCGGTTATGGACGCCTGCTCATCCAAATGGCGCACTGCAGATGAAAGCACGGACTCGGATTCGCATACGAGAAGCACGTTCTTCTGAAAAGATCCCTTGGTGGCAGGGATATATACGGTCTGAAGGCCAAGCCTCTCCGAATCGGAGATAACGGAGGCCAGGGCCGGCGGAGGAGTCGGGGATGGTTTGCCATAAGCCACGGCCAGCATAGGCACAAGGCTGCCCGAGTAATGAAAGGAAATCACGGCCGGCTCATCTGCCAGTCTGCCGAGAACCAGATCCCTTAAAACCCGGTCAGGCTCGAAAGCGGTCTCCAGCGCTACATCCAGCCTGTCGCTGCACAGCAGGGCCGAGGCATCCGAAGGGATAAAGTCAAGCAGAGGATTGCTCTCCGTCTGCGGACGGGAGCAGGAGACAAGCAGCAGAGCCTGGACGGCACTAAACCAGAGCAGCAATTTCCTCATAATACGTCTTTGAAACAGGGATGGATGTGTTGCAGGCCGCATCCAGGTCGGCGAAATGGAAGCCGTCCGTATCCTTGCGCAACGCCTTGATATGCGCAGGGTTGATGAAATAAGCCCTGTGACAGCGGTACAATCCGTTGGTCTTCATAAGGCCCTCCAGGCGCTTCATGGAAGAACGGATCACCACCTTGCTTATCTTATCTCCATCCAAATAGGCCACGGTCACATAATTGTCCTTTGCCTCGACATAGAGCAGGGCCTGAGCGGTAACAGCCAGTTTCAATTTCTGGTTCTCGTCACGGAAACGGACCATATTGTCAGGCTCTGCCTCCTTGGTTTTGGCCGCAAACTTGACATTGTCCAGGATAATCCACAGGTTGATGAGAAGATAGGGCCATATGAGTACCGCGAGATTCATCAGGAAGCAGTTTCCGTACATCGGGAAATAAAGATATTGTCCCCTGTACATCAAGGTCACATACATTGCCGCAAAGGACGTAAAGAAAAGGATTTCGAGCATACACCAGAGTGCATAGAGAAGCAGGTCCAGTTTGACCAGTTTCTTGAGGAAAAAGAAGCCCGTGCGCATAAGCGCCTCAGTGCCAAGGAGTATGCACGAAAGCATAACCACATTGAAGTCAAACCTGCCGGCACCCATATCCAAAAGCCCTACCATCTTTTCGGGACGGTAGAGCAGCAGGAATGCCATAAATGCCAGAGGCAATACGACAACGTGAAGTATCTGAAACGTCAATTTGAAGAACCTTTGCATTCTGCAAATTTAACGTTTTTCCTCTAATTATCCTTCTTACGGGAGAT
>CAKMNE010000009.1 GCA_927798505.1 uncultured Bacteroidales bacterium | reverse complement strand
TCGTGATTATGTACTTCTTTATGATCCGTCCGCAGCGCAAGCAGCAGAAGGAACTCGAGAAGTTCCGCAACGAACTCAAGAAGGGTGACAAGGTAATCACCGCAGGCGGAATTTACGGAACTATAGGGGAAATCGAGGAGAAGACAGTCCTTCTCAAGGTTGACGGGGATGTGAAAATCCGCGTTGACAAGGGCTCCATTGTCCGCGACCCTTCTGACAACGTACAGAAGTAATTTCAGGTGAAGGAATACGGAGCTGTCGGGCTGGCGCTGCTTGCGTCCGTAACAATATGGCTGACCAGCAATCTGTCCCGGGAGGCTGATGCTCTGGTCAGTATGCCCGTGTCCATACACAGCACATTGGTGGGCTACTCCGATGTCGCCATGGAGTCCTTCCAGGTGACAGCCAATGTGTCCGGCTCCGGATTTACACTTCTCGCCCTGCAGATAGGCCGCCACAAAACCGTGGCTCTCGATGTGGCCGGGCAGGAACTCAAGATGACCGGAAGGGAACTCTTCGAGATTTCTTCCAATGCCCTGCTCAGCCGCGGAAACGAAATCTTCGGCAAGAAGGTAAAGGTGAACTGGTTCACCTCCGACCGCTATTCCGTGCGTTTCCAGGAGGAATCCTACAAGAGGGTTCCGGTAATCCCTGTCACTTCCATACGCTACAAGGACCAGTATATGGCCAAGGAGGTACGCATAATGCCGGATTCGGTGGATGTCTATGGAGACCCGTCATCTGTTGCCGCGGTTGACAAAGTCCTGACTTCGCTCATCAGCGCCAGGGATGTGGACAGCCATGGCATACATCAGCAGAAAGTGCCTCTGCAGGCTCCGGCCGGCTTGAGACTCTCATCATCGACCGTTTCCTACAATGTGGAGGTTACCCGCTTCGTGGAGGTGAGCGGTATGGTCAATGTGGGTGTGCGCAACGTTCCTGAAGGCAAGGAACTGTCCGTGTTCCCGTCCACCGTGCAGCTGACCGCCAGGTATATCTTCCCGGTGTCCAATTCATCCGAATCCATAGCTGAAATCTATGTGGACTATGCGGATTTTGCCGCTTCCAAAGGCGGCAGGTGTGTCGTGAAGGCCGACGGAATCCCTGCAACCCTTCTGGATTGGAAGGTATCACCGGAAGTATGCGAATGTTTTGAAACCGTCTCCAGATGAAAACCGTACTTGTGACAGGACTTATAGGCTCAGGCAAATCCTCCCTGTGTTCGGTTCTCTCCCGCCGTGGCTATCCGGTCTATGATTCGGATTCCAGGACCAAGGCTCTGTACGAGTGCGTTCCGGGCCTGAAGGAGAGAATAGAGGAGACGCTGGGAGTGCCTTTCAGGGAACTGGCCGTCATTTTTACCGACGCCGGCAAGCGTGAGGCTCTGGAGGCTCTGGTCTATCCTCTGGTGATTGAAGATTTTCGCCGTTTCGCCCTTGAGAGCGGAGCTCCCACTGTGGTTTTCGAATCCGCCGTGGCCTGCGCCAAGCCTATTTTCCGGGACATCTTCGACCTTACCGTGCTGGTGAGGGCGGACTGGCCTGTCAGACAGCAGCGCCACCCCGGGGCAGCAGAACGCAATGCCCTGCAGACCGAGCCGGAGAGTCCGGACTATATTATTGAAAACAATTCCGACCTTGCAGCCCTTGAGGCCGAGGCGGACAAAATGATAGAAAAATTGAATTTATGAAAACAGATCTCGCAAGAATCCTTGCGGTATCAGGCCAGCACGGCCTTTTCCGCTATATTGCACAGGCCCGCAACGGGGTCATAGCAGAATCCCTCGAAACAGGAAAGAGAACGGTGTTCGACGCACACAGCCGCATCACCACCCTCGCCGACATTGCAATCTACACAAACGAGGCGGAACTTAAACTCTCGGAGGTGTTCACGGCAATTCAGAAGGCTCTTGACGGCAATGCCGTCCCTTCGTCCAAGGCACCGGAGTCCGAGCTCGTGGACCTTTTCACCAAGGCTGTGCCGAACTATGACGCAGACCGCTTCCACATCTCGCATATGCGCAAGGTGGCAGGCTGGTATTCTGAGCTCGAAAAGTACGCATCCCTTGATTTCGAGACGGAAGATGAACAGCAAAGCACAGAGGCTTAGAACTTTAACCCTGGGCTGTTCGAAGAACAGGGTTGATACCGAACATCTCGTCGCCCAACTGGGCGGCGGGTTTGTCGTTTTGCCTGAGGATTCTGCAGAGCCGGTCGATGTGCTGCTGGTCAATACCTGCGGTTTCATAGGTGACGCCAAGCAGGAAAGCATAGATGCAATACTCTCGGCGGTGGAACTCAAGAAGGCGGGACTCGTGGGCAAGCTGGTGGTGTTCGGCTGCCTCAGCCAGCGCTACAGCAAGGAAATGCCCGGCCTGATACCGGAAGTGGATGCCTGGTTCGGTGCGCGGGAGTATGAGCCCATACTCCGCTGGCTCGGCGTCAATCCGGACGAAAGTCTGAAGAAATTCCGTATCCCTACCGACTGCGGCCCGGGCACCGCCTACCTCAAAATTGCAGAAGGCTGCGACAGGCATTGCTCATATTGCGCCATCCCCAACATTCGCGGGCGTCATCGCTCCGTGCCTATGGAGACCCTCGTGGAAGAAGCCCGGCAGCTTGCCGAAAGGGGAGTGAAGGAACTTGTCCTGATAGCGCAGGACACCACCTACTATGGCCTTGACCTCTACCGCAGGCGCGCCCTGGGCGAGTTGATAGAAAGGCTCTCCGAAATCGAGCAGATCAGATGGATACGCATCCATTATTCCTATCCTGACGGCTTCCCTGAGGACGTGCTCAGGCAGATGGCCGACAACCCCAAGGTTTGCAAGTATCTGGACATCCCGCTCCAGCATATCTCCGACACTGTTCTGAAGAATATGCGTCGCCAGGTGGACGGAGCCTGGACGCGCAAGCTTATTTCGCGCCTGCGGGCGGAAGTTCCGGGCGTAGTGCTCAGGACCACGATGATAGTGGGGCATCCTGGCGAGGGCGAAAAGGAATTCGAAGAATTGCTGGACTTCTGCGCCGAAGCCCGGTTCGAGCGTCTCGGCGCCTTCTGCTACAGCGAGGAGGAGGGGACCTATGGTGCTCTGCACTTCGAGGATTCGGTTCCCCCGGAGGAGAAACAGCGACGCTGGGATGCCCTTATGTCCCGGCAGAGCGAAATTTCCCTTGCCTTCAACCAAAGCAGGGTGGGCACGGAAGTGGAAGTGCTGGTGGACGGCGTTGCAGGTGACAGGTTGATATGCCGCAGCCAGTACGAAAGCCCTGAGGTGGACGGTGAAATCATTGTTGACCTGCCGCAGGGAACGGATGCCGCCTCTCTTGTGGGCAAGTTCATCAGAGTGCGCATAACGGCAGCGGATATCTATGATTTGGAAGCCCGGATGCTGTAAACAACTATTTGTCGGTCAAGCAAAAATTGCTATATTTGTCAGATTAAAAATTTGATACTAATGATTGAACTTGAGAATCAGACTTTGGAAGAGCTCATCGTCTCCCTTCGCCAGATTGGCGCATCCGAGGACAGAATGGAGCGCGGAAAGGACGTTGACGCGGTCAAATCAGCGTTTTACAGGCTTCTCGGCAAGCTGAAGGCTGAGGCAGAGGAGGCCGGCGAGGACGCCTCGTCCAAGTACACGGAGCTTGAAGAAGAATTCAAATCCGTTTATGCGGATTACCGCAAGGAAAAGGCCGAATACAACAAAGCCCAGGACGCCGCGCGTGCTGAGAACCTTGTGAAGAAGAAGGAGGTTATCGCCCGGCTCAAAGAACTTGTGGAAAACCTCAATGACGTACAGTCCGCTTTCCCGGCTCTCAGGGAGCTGCAGGCCAGCTGGAGAGAAACAGGTCCGGTGCCGGCCAGCGATTTCAGAGACATCAACGATACCTACCAGTTCCTTGTGGAGAAATTCTACGACATGGTGCAGATCAACCACGACCTGCGCGACCTTGATTTCCGCAAGAATCTGGAGGCAAAACAGCTGCTGTGCGAGGAAGCCGAGAAACTTGCCGCGAGCGAGGATGTGGTAGGCGCCTTTGCCGCCCTTCAGAAGCTTCACGAGCAGTGGAAAGAGTACGGTCCCGTGGCAAAGGAGTACAGGGAGTCCATCTGGGAGCGTTTCAAAGCCGCAACTGCCGTAATCAACAAGGCTTATCAGGCTCATTTCGAAACGCTTAAGGAGTCCTTCGCCGCCAATCTCGAGGCCAAGACCAGGCTTTGCGAGGAAGTCGAGGCCATCGCAAATCGCGAGGATATCAAGGAAGCGGGCGAGTGGAATGCCCTCTCAAAGCAGATTGAGGAGATTCAGGCAAGGTGGAAGACCATAGGTTTCGCCACCAAGAGTGCCAATCAGAAGATCTATGAGCGTTTCCGTGCCGCTTGCGACAAGTTCTATGCAGCAAAGAGGGAGTATTTCCTCGGCATCAAGAATGGAATGGACGCCAATATAGCCAGGAAAGAAGCCCTGATTGCCCAGGCTGAGGAGCTCAAGACCAGCACCGACTGGAAGAAGGCTACCGACCAGTTCATCTCCCTGCAGAAGCAGTGGAAGGAAGTGGGCGCTGTGCCGCGCAAGAAGTCCGAGCAGCTCTGGAAGCGTTTCCGCGCGGCTTGCGACGAGTTCTTTGCTGAAAGGGACAAGAACGCCAAGCCGGAGAATGATTTCTATGCAAATCTCAAGGCGAAGCGTGCCTTGATTGCCGAAATCAAGCAGTGGCAGCCTGCCGAAGGCGTCAATCCTGCAAATGCTCAGGCCGAGTTCAACGAGCGCTGGAAGGCCATCGGCTTCGTTCCGTTCAAGGAAAAGGAAGCTGTGGCTCAGGAATTCAAGGAGGCCATGCGTGCCGCATTCCCGCCTGCAGCGGCCCCTGCAAACAGGAAGGGCGACCTCATCCGCAGGTACAATGCTCTCCAGCAGGATATCACAACTTACGAAAACAACATCGGATTCTTCTCCAATTCCAAGGGTGCCGCATCTTTGGTAGCCCAGATGCAGCAGAGGATAGAAAGCGCAAAGGCCGAACTCAGGCAGCTTGAGGAGCAGATCCGCAAGGAAGAGTCATAATAATGGACAAAAATTCGATTATCGGATTTATCCTGATGGGTGTACTCCTTTTCGGGTTTACATTTTACCAGGCGGATAGATCGAAGAAACAATATGCAATATATCAGGCTCAGCAGGACTCTCTAGCCCTGGTTGAAGCCCAGCGCCAGGCTGAACTCGCGCTGCTTGAAGGGGTAAGTGGGGAAGAAGGCTCCGAGGCTGCCGAGGCCGCAAAGCCGGCAAGGGTTTACAAGGATGCGGCCCTGGACGACGCCAGGAACGCCGAGCCTCAGAGCGTGATCCTTGAAAACGATGTGCTCGCCGTTGCCTTCACCACCAGGGGTGCCCAGCCTGCAAGCGCAAGACTGAAGAAATACACCAACTACGGTGGTTCGGATCTGTATCTCTTCAAGGAGGGAGGCAATTCCTACAATGTGCACGTTTATGCGGGAGAATATATCTCTACCGGAGATTTCGTCTTCCAGCTTGCCGAAAAGACGGACAGCAGCGTAGTGATGCGCCTGCCGTTTGCTTCCGGCGGCTACATTGAGCAGAGCTATAGTCTGCAGCCGGGCTCATATGAGCTGAAGAGCGAGCTTTCGTTCGTGGGAATGAACAGCATCCCGCGCAACGTGGGTTCCGTCGATATAGATTTCAACACCGTCATCCCCCGTATGGAGAAGGGCTACAAGAACGAGTCCCAGTACTCCAAGATGGACTTCTACTACACGGGTGACAAAAAGCCTGAGGAACTTGCCAAGGGTGGCCGTAGCGCCTCCAAGAAGATTTCAAGCAATCTGGAGTGGTTCGCTTTCCAGCAGCAGTTCTTCTCGATGATAGTGCGCGCGCCGCAGCAGTTCGCTTCCGGAAACCTCTCCCTGAACTTCTGCGCGGAGAACGACCCTGAACACAATCTGATGAACTGCGCCGCAAATATGCGCGTGGACATCAATCCGGGCAGGGACATAAGCATCCCTATCGAGTATTATCTCGGACCGAACCATTACGGAACCCTGAAGGACCTGGGCCACAAGTACGAGAAAATCATCCCTCTGGGAGGATGGCTCGTAGGCTGGTTCACAAGGTACTTCATCATCCCTATGTTCGACTTCCTGCACAGGTATATAGCGAACTTCGGTATCATCATCCTGATTATGACCATTATCATCAAGATGGTGGTGCTCCCTCTGACCTACAAGTCCTACGCCTCATCGGCCAAGATGAACGCGCTGAAGCCTTACATGGAGGAGCTTAACAAGAAGTATCCTAACCAGGATGACGCCATGAAGAAGCAGCAGGCCATCATGGACCTCTACAAGAGGGCGGGCGTAAGCCCTATGGGAGGCTGTCTGCCTACGCTGCTGACCTTCCCTATACTCTGGGCCATGTTCCGCTTCTTCCCTGCATCCATAGAGCTGCGCCAGCAGCGCTTCCTGTGGGCCGAGGACCTGAGCGCCTACGATTCCATTGTGAATTTCGGCTTCAACGTGCCTCTGCTCGGAGACCACCTCTCCCTCTTCGCCCTGCTTATGGCTGTGGTGATGTGGGCCTACAGCAAGTTCACTATGAGCCAGCAGACTGTGGCTGATGATCCGAGCGCCAAGTCCATGCAGTTCATGAGCGTGTGGATGATGCCTATAATGATGTTCTTCATCTGTAACAACCTGTCTTCGGGTTTGAGCTACTATTACCTTGTCTCACAGCTGATTTCCATCATCCAGATTTTCATTATCCGCAAATGGTGCGTCAAGCCTGAGGCTGTGATTGCCAAGGTTGAGGCCAGCAAGGGAAAGCCGCTTCCGAAGAGCAAGTGGCAGCAGAGACTGGAGGAAGCCCAGAAATTGCAGGAACAGCAGATGCGCGCGCAGCAAAAGAAGGGCGGAAGACGATAAGGAGGCTTCTCAAGCATTGGAATATGAAGAGTCAGAGTACATATATCAGCAGCACCTCGATGTTCAAGGGCCTTGCCACTGATGTGATGGGGTCCCGTCTGGAGCTGAAATTTGCCGGTGTTCCCGAAAAGAAGGCCTATGGCATATGGAGCGATGTCACCAGGGAGCTCTCCCGTCTTGACGGGATTTTCAACGCTGACGATCCGGAAAGCGAAGTTTCGGTTCTGAATGCTTCCAAGGTGGATATCGAGACATCGGAGGATATGAAACTCGCTCTCAATCTGTGCGAATCCTACCTGATAGGCACCAAAGGCCTTTTCGACATCAACAGAGGCGGCCGGGAGGATTTGGATTTCGGCGGCTTTGCCAAGGGCTATGCCCTGCGCAGAATAGCCGCTCTGCTCAAGAGCGCCAAGGTCAAGGACGCGTTCGTGGATTTCGGAGGCAGCGTAATCATGGCTTTGGGCAAGCAGCCCTATTCCGATTGCTGGACTTACACTCTGCTTGACCCATGGACTGATGATGAGCTGGAGCAGATTGAGCTCAGAAGCGAGTGCCTGGCTGTAAGCTGCAACTGCCCGCAGCGCTCAGGTCACATAGTCAATCCCCTTAACGGTCAGATCGAGGGGAGCCACAGGATGAGCCTGGTTAGGGCTGCAGATCCGCTGGATGCGCAGGTGCTGGCTTTGGTGATGCTCCTCGCTTCCGCACAGCAGAAGACTGAGATAGCCTATAATTACAAGAAGGCAGAGTCGAGGATTATAGAACTGGCTTAGAGTACTCCCTGCACCATTTTTGAATAGGACAGTCCGCGCATTTCGGTGCGCGGGCTGTGCATATATAGCGTCCGTGAAGAATCAGCCAATGGTGCGCTATGGGTCTGAGCTCCTCCGGGATATGCCGCTCCAGGTCCAGTTCCACTTCCCGTGGTGTCTTGCCCGATGAGAGGCCAAGGCGGTGGGATACACGGAATACGTGGGTGTCCACTGCGATTACCGGCTTGTCATAAATGATGGAAGCAACCACATTTGCGGTCTTGCGTCCGACTCCCGGCAGACTCATAAGCTCATCAATATCCGAAGGTACCTTGCCTGCAAACCTCTCCTCAAGCTGCCTTGCCATTCCTACAAGGTGGGTGGCTTTGGAATTGGGGTAGGAAACGGATTTGATTACCCCGTACACATCTTCAGGACTTGCTGCGGCAAGGCTGGCGGCATCAGGATAGAGCCTGAATAGCTGGGGAGTGACCATATTTACCCTTTTGTCCGTGCACTGGGCGGAAAGCACGACTGCACAGATCAGTTGGAAGGGGTTTTCGAAATGCAGTTCGGATTCTGCTACCGGGACATTCTCGCGAAAGTAACGGAGAATCCCGTCAAAACGGTCTTTCCTTCTCATTTGAGGACACACTTTTCATTCTCGCAGACATAGACTTTTCCCGGATAACGCTCCATCAGGGTGGAATCGTGGGTTACAAGCACTACGGCCGTGCCCTGCTCGCGGTTGATGCGGCAGAACAGTTCCATTATCGAGTCTGCGGTCTGCCTGTCCAGATGTCCGGTCGGCTCGTCCGCAAGAATGATTTCAGGAGAGTTGAGCAGGGCTCTGGCAATGCTGACCCTCTGCTGTTCGCCTCCGGAAAGCTGGTGGGGCATACGGTGGCGTTTGGTGGTCATCCCCACTGCATCAAGCACCTCGGTGATGCGCGCTTCCCTGGCTTTGGCCTGTTTCCACCCCGTTGCCTTGAGCACGAAGTCCAGGTTGCCCTCCACAGTGAGTTCGGACAGCAGTCGGAAGTCCTGAAAAATCACTCCGAGGTGGCGGCGCAGTCGCGGGATTTCCCTTCTTTTGATGGAACGGAGGTCGTATCCGCAAACTTGCGCCACTTTGCCGCAGGCTTCGTTCTCTGCGGTGACGGTGCGGATTATGGAGGTCTTTCCAGACCCCACCCTTCCTGTGATGTAAACGAAATCTCCCCGGGATATACACATGTCAAGGTCGTAGATGACTGTTTCGTCACCTCCCTTGATGTCCACTGATTCGAAGATTAGCAGGGGCTTTCCGGCTTGGCTCATTTGTTGATATTTTTGTCCTTTTCCTACAAATATACGCGTATTTTTCAGTAAATTTGTAAGCTTGGTAAATACTATTTTTGAGATATGTTGAAATTAAGGTATTTCGCCCTTGCGGCCGCACTTGTACTGACACTGAGCGGATCTGCCAGTGCCGCAGCAGTCAGCGACGGCTCATTCGGCAAGGCGAAGGAACTGTATGATAATGGGATGTATGCCGGAGCCAGGGTTCTTTTCGAACAGCTCTCCGAGGATGATTTGTGCGCCGACTACGCCGTGCTCTGTGCGGTAAAGCTCAATACCCAGGATTGCGGGCGTCTGGTCGAAAGCGTGGACGGGGCCCATCCGAAGACCGTACTCAACTCCGAAATCCATTTCGAGTACGGCAAGCTGCTGTATTCCGAGGGCAACTACTCCCGTTCGAGCGAGGAGTTTGCAAAAGTGTCCCCGAAGAGCCTGCCACGCAGGGTAAGGGGCGAATACTGGTTCAAGAAAGGCTTCTGCCACTACAACCGGGATGATTTCGATGCCGCTATGCAGTGCTATCTCAAGGCCCTCGACCATCCATCCGAGTACGACATCGCCGCCGGTTTCGGCATTGCCAGCATATACTACGGCAGGCGTGATTTCAAAACCGCGGCAAGCTGGTTCGAGCGCAGCTCCGATGATGAGCAGTTCGGCGCCCTGAGCCGTTTCTATCTGGTGGACTGTCACTTCATGCTGAAGGATTACGCCTACGCTACAAAGATGGGAGAGGCAATATATGCCGAAGTCCCTCAGGAAAGGCAGGAGCACCTCTCGCGCATACTGTCGGAGGCCTATCTCGTGCTGGGCGATGCAGCCAAGGCGAAGGAATACCTGGGCCGCGAGGATTTGAATGCGTTGACCGCGACCGACGAGGATGTGTTCCACGCCGCATCCGTGCTCTATGCCGGCGAAGACTGGAACGGAGCCGTGAAGTATTTCTCGATGATGAGCAGCCGCAGCGACTCGCTCGGGCAGATTGCCAGCTACCAGATGGGCAATTCCTACATTCAGCTGAAGAACAAGGTAGCGGCTATGAATGCCTTCAAGGAGGCCTCCATGCTGCGTTATGACGATTCCATAAGGGAGGATGCATATTTCAATTACGCCAAGCTTGCCTTCGACCTGAACGGCGACGACTCGGCCTTCCTCGACTACCTGCGCAAGTACAGCACTACCCGCAAGGGCGAGATGATCTACAGCTATCTAGCCATGTCCGCCCTTTCGAAGAGGGATTACACTGCGGCTGTGGATGCATATGACAAAATCGAGGAGCTGGATGCGGGCCAGTACAGCAACTATATGAAGGCCAACTTCCTTCGCGCCCACCAGCTGCTCTCCAGCGGCTCCTACTCTTCAGCCGTGCGCTATCTCAAGGCTGCTTCCTACTACGCGGCACAGCTCGGCACGAAGAGCGACCCTTTCTACCAGTTGGTGCGCTATCAGCTGGCGGATACATATTTCCGCATAGAGTCCTGGACTGATGCGCGCAAGACTTACATGGAACTGTACAACCTCTCGGCCCTGCAGAACCGGCCGGAAGGGAAGCTGATTCCTTACAATATCGCATACTGCTATTTCAAGGCCGGAGCCTATTCCGATGCCGCGAAGTGGTATGACAGCTACATCAAGAGCGGGGACAAGCTTGCCCGCGAGGATGCCCTTACGCGCCGTGCGGACTGCGATTTCATACGCAGGGACTACCGCAGCGCCGCAGGCGCATACCGCAAGCTCCTGGATGAGTATCCGAATTCGGGCAATATCTACCCTTACTACCATCTGGGCGTGGCCTATGCCCTGACCGGGGAGAAGCAGCGCAGGGTGCAGGCTCTTTCAATGGTTATGGACGCCAAGCCGGGAAGCCCTTACTATGACGAGGCCATGTACGAGCTCGGAAGGGCCTTGACGGACGTGAGGCAGTATGACGAGGCCCTGACCGTCTTCGACAAGTTGCGCGGTACTTCGTCGAATGCCATCTTCAGGACAAGAGCCATGCTTGGCGAAGGAATGGTTTACAGGAATGCGGGCAATATGCAGGATGCGCTTGCCGCCTACAAGACCGTTGTCAGGGAGATGCCGGGAAGCGAATTTGCAAGCGACGCATTGCTTTCTATCCAGTCCATATACACAGCCTTGAAGACTCCGGAGAAGTATCTGGAATATGTGGAGGCCAACAATATCAGCACCGGAAGCACTGCTGAAACCCGCCGTCTGTACTACACCACGGCCGAGCAGGTTTACCTTGCGGGCAACTGGAGCGGTGCAGTGTCTTCCTTCGGCGAATACCTGAAGAGATACCCTTCCGGAGAGCATACCGCCGATGCCTACTACTATCTTGCATCATCTTACAAGCAGCTGGGCCAGAAGGAGAAAGCCTGCGAGCTCTATCGCAGGGCCCTGGACGAGGGACTGGGCGGCTCATCTGCAGAGTTCGCGCGCATGGGCTATGCCGACCTGTCTTTCGAGCTGGAGCGCTATTCCGATGCCTATGCGGCCTATCTGCAAATCTGCGGCTCGGATTCCGCTTCCGCCCGCGGACTCGATCCTTACCTGGGCGTGCTCCGTTCCGCTTACCGCGGCAGGATGTGGGAGGAAACTCTCTCTGCGGCAGACCAGATACTGCGCAGGACCACCGTCGAGGCTTATGTGCGTGAGGCCAAGTATGACCAGGCCAAGGCCTATATGTCCACCAGCCGCCGCGATGAGGCAATGAAGCTCTTCGTGCTGCTGTCCGAAGCCCCTGCGACCCCGGAGGGTGCCGAGGCTACCGTTGCCCTGATTCAGGACCTGTTCGATCGCGGCCGCTTCGAGGATGTGGAGACCAGGGTTTATGATTTTGCCTCTGAGTGCGGCAGCCAATCCTACTGGCTGGCACGCTCCTATATCATACTCGCGGACTCATTTGCCGAAAGGGGAAATATGGAGCAGGCGGTGCTTACCCTGCAGAGCATACGCGACGGCTATGTGCCTTACGGCGAGAATGATGACATACTTGAAACCGTCGAAAGAAAACTTCAGTCACTTTAGAAAACGCTTCTTATGAGATACAGCAGATTGATTGCGGCTTCGGTCCTGGTTTTCGCCTTCACTTTGGCGAAGGGCCAGAACTATGACCCTACCGTTGAGGTTACCAAGGACTTTGTGTCCGAGATGGCGGATGCCCACAAACTTGAGCTGAAGCCGACCATTCCTGATTCCATTACCCGCTTCAACCTCAATTTCGACTATGAGGTGTTCAACAAGCCGTACAAGGGGTCCTACAACTTCACACCCTACAATGTGATGTTCATCCCTGACGACAGGCCTGTCAAGCGTCCATACCTCTACCTTAATGCCGGGGCCGGCTACGGTTTGCATCCTGTGCTGACGGCTGTGGTTTCCCCGAGGCTCGGAAGGCGGTTCACGTTGGACCTTTATCAGGACCTTTGCGGTTACAGCGGAGCATATGAAAACTACAGGGGTTATGACCTCAGTGAAACTGCGGGCGTGAGGGGAAGTCTGCGCCGGGATTCCTTCGATTTCCTCTTCGACATGCATTACAACGGCCTTGCGGTTCTGGATACCGTGCTCACAGGAGGAATGTATCACCGTTTCGGAGGCAATGTCCGCCTCAGTTCTTCGGATATGGCCGCAAACTGGATGAACTATGATGTCAGCGCTTCCTACAATGTGTCCCGCGAACTGGCCGGAGCCTCGCCTTTGACCGAGAACGAGTTTATGCTTTACGGAACCCTTGCTCCTTCCCTGCAATATGAGAAACTCCGTTTCCTGCTGGGTTTCAACACAGGGTACAGAGGCTATATGGGTGCAATGGACGCGGCCCTGTACAGCATAGAGACCAATCCGGTATTCCGTTTCGATGTGTGGAAGCTGCATTTCAGCGTGGGGGCCGTGCTTTCTTACCTGAGCAGGGGAGACAGCCACGCCATGCATTTTTATCCTGATGTAAGGATGGATCTGCGCCTGTTCAAAGACAGGCTCAATGTCTTTGCCGGTGTGAAGGGAGGCGACAGGCTCAATTCCTACTCTTCCCTCAAGGCCGCAAACCATCATTTCAATATGGGATATGCTCTCCTCGGGCAGGAAGAGATACTCAGCTGCACCAGGGAGTTCTACAACGCCTTTGCCGGACTGGGCGGAAGCATCGGCTCGGTCTTCCAGTACAATCTCGTTGCCGGACATTCCAAAATCGGTTCCGATGCCCTTCTTGCCGCAGACAAATGGGGCAATGCATCCCTGGTGCTCTCAGACTACAATATGGACTACATCGATGCAACGACGACCGTCAAGACCAATCCGGTGGATTTCAGCCTCGGGCTGCATTTCAAGCACACCGACATAGACAAGTCACTCGCACTGACTCTGCCTGTGCTCAGTTCCGACGCCTCTCTTGTATGGAACTGGCATCGCCGCTTCTTCGCGGGAGCCTCTTTCGAGATGGTAAGTGCGCGCGTCAGCGAGGCCTACAGCATGGACCCGTTCTTCAATCTCGGACTCTCTTTCGAGATGAAGGCCAGCAGCTGGCTCTCATTGTGGCTGCGCGGTGACAATCTGCTGAATCAGCGCATAGAGCGCATACCGGGTGTGGTTGAGAGGGGAATCGGCAACGGAGTATGTTTCAGTGCCGGAATACGGATGGATTTACGCTAAATTTTTTGTATATTTGCAGGCTTTAGAAATTTTGTAAGAAACAATGATAGAGAACGAAGAGATGAAGCGGGCGGAGGAGCAGTATTCCGCCAACAGCATACAGGTGCTGGAAGGGCTCGAGGCAGTCCGCAAAAGGCCTTCCATGTACATCGGAGACGTGAACGAGAGGGGATTGCACCATCTTGTCTATGAGGTAGTGGACAACAGTATCGATGAGGCTATGGCAGGGTTCTGCGACACCATCGATGTGAGAATCCTTGCCGACAACTCCATAAGGGTGGAGGATAACGGACGAGGCATTCCTACCGGAATGCACGAGAAGGAGCACCGCTCCGCCCTCGAAGTGGTGCTGACCGTGCTCCACGCGGGAGGAAAGTTCAGCAAGAACAGCTACAAGGTGTCCGGAGGTCTGCACGGCGTGGGCGTGTCCTGCGTCAATGCGCTTTCAGACCTGCTTGTTGCCGAAGTTCACCGTGAGGGAAAGGTTTTCGTTCAGAAATACTCCAAGGGTAAGCCGATTACCCCGGTGGAGGTCGTAGGTGAGACCGATCAGACCGGTACCATCATCACCTTCCACCCGGATCAGGAGATTTTCCAGCAGACTCACGTCTATAAGTACGACACCCTTGCGGCCCGTCTTCGCGAGCTTGCGTACCTGAATAAAGGTATTCATATCAGGCTCACCGACGAGCGTGAACTCGTGGATGAATACATCACCGACGAGAATGACAACAGCAAGCCTACAGGAAAGCAGGTTTACCGCAGCGAGGAGTTCTACTCAGAGCAGGGCCTGAAGCAGTTCATAGAGTATCTGGATGCCGGTGCCGACACCCTTATCCCTGAGCCTATATGCGTGACTTCCAGCAAGATAATCCCTATCGACATCGCTCTGCAGTACAACAATGGCTTCAGCGAGAAGATTTACTCCTATGTAAACAACATCAACACCATCGAGGGCGGTACCCACTTGCAGGGATTCAAGATGGGACTTTCCCGCTCCCTGAAGGCATATGCGGAGAAGAACAACCTGCTTTCGAAGCTCAAGGACCCTCTCGCTCCGGAAGATTTCCGTGAAGGACTTACCGCTGTGATTTCCGTCAAGGTTGCCGAGCCTCAGTTCGAGGGTCAGACCAAGACCAAGCTGGGAAACCCTGAGGTTACCTCTGCCGTTTCCCAGGCTACAGCTGCGGCTCTGGACATCTTCCTTGAGGAGAATCCGAAACTCGCCAAGATCATCATCGACAAGATAGTGCTCGCAGCCACCGCACGCAGCGCGGCCCGCAGGGCGCGCGAGATGGTGCAGCGCAAGACCTATCTCGGAGGTGCCGGAATGCCGGGCAAACTTGCCGACTGTTCTGAGAGGGATCCTGAGAAGTGTGAGATCTTCCTCGTGGAGGGAGACTCCGCAGGCGGTACCGCAAAGCAGGGCCGCGACCGCAAAACCCAGGCTATTCTGCCTCTGAGAGGTAAGATCCTGAATGTGGAGAAGGCTGCGGTTGACCGTGCTTTCGACAGTCAGGAAATCCAGAATATCTACACCGCCCTCGGCGTAACAGTAGCGCAGGAGGACGAGTCCGGAGAGAAGCATATGGACCTGAGCAAGCTCCGTTACCACAAGGTAATCATTATGACCGATGCCGATGTGGACGGTTCGCACATTGCCTGCCTGATTCTGACCTTCTTCTTCCGCTATATGTTCGACCTTATCAAGAACGGTTATGTATATCTTGCAACTCCGCCTCTCTACCTTGTGAAGAAAGGCAAGGAAGAGGTGTACTGCTGGACAGAGGAACAGCGTGAGGAGGCCGCACAGCGCCTTGGAAAGGGTTCCGACAAGGGTTACACCGTTCAGAGGTACAAAGGTCTCGGTGAGATGTCCGACGTTCAGCTCTGGGATACCACCATGGACCCTAGCCGCAGGCGTCTGCGCCAGATTACAATTGACAATGCAGCTGAAGCCGAGCGTACCTTCTCAATGCTGATGGGCGACGACGTGCCGCCACGCAGGCAGTTTATCGAAGAGAACGCACACTACGCCAATATTGACGCATAGTTTGAAAACGAAGGTAATCATACCCTTAGCCATTATTTTCGCAGCCCTTGTAGCATTGATGCCCGGGACTGCGAAATGGGCTTATGAGTACCGTCAGGGTTCGGAGTGGAAATACGAAACCCTCACGGCAAGCTTGTCTTTCCCCATTCTCAAAACCGAGGCCCAGCTCGAGAGGGAGAAGGCTGAGAGAGTGGCATCGCAGATTCCTTATTACCGCCTTTCAGCCGACGTTTTCGCCGAGAATCTGGGCAAGGCCAAGACTCTGGACCTTTCCAAGTGGCCGGGATTGCAGCCGGCACTGCTTACTTCGCTTGCAATGGTCTATGACCGGGGAATAGTCTCCGAGCCAATCACATCATCTCAGACAATTTACGTTCAGAAAGGCAAGAGGGCCGAAAAAATCCCGGCAAGTGAGGTGTTCTCCCTTTCCGAGGCCCGCAATGCAGTGCTTTTCAACACCATTTCAGCCCTTCCTCAGTATCCCGTAGATTCGATTTACAGGGCATGCGGAGTGTTTGACCTGGTGATGCCGGACCTCAATCTCGACGAGGAACTCACAAATCTTGTCAATGAGTCCGGGGTGGACCAGATTGCTACAACTGAGGGCTATGTCAGCAGCGGAACCGTAATAGTGACGCAAGGGGAGATGGTTACCGAGGAAATAGCCCAGATTCTGGACTCTTACAAGGTGGAATACATGAAGCAGTCTTCGGCAGGCAATTCGCTGCTCTCCACCATAGGGGGAGCGCTGATAATGCTGCTGATTCTGGTTTGCCTGTATTTCGCGATTTATTATTCAAACCCTACTGTATTCAATGACTGGAACAGGTACATGTTCCTGCTTACGGTGTTCACGCTGATGGCCGTTTCCGAGCTGCTGCTGATCCGTTATGCTCCGGACTACATCTTCCTCTTCCCGTTCCCGGTAGGTGCCATTTTCCTGGCTTCCTTCTTCAGGACCAGGCTCATTTACCCTGTCTATATAGTCTCACTCTTCCCTATGCTGGTTTTCGCGGAGGGAGGCGCTTCGCTGTTCCTGCTCTTCGTGGCTTCGGCGACTGTCACCCTCTACGTGTTCAGGTTCTTCTCCAAGGGTGTGAAGCAGTTCCTTGCGGCGCTGGTGAACTTCCTGGTGCTGGCACTAGGCTTCCTTGCCCTGAAGATGGGAGGAATAGTGAATTATGATACATACTGGACACTGGCCATGCTCTTCGGAGCTTCGCTGCTGCAGGTTCTCTGCTATCCTCTCGTTTACCTGATGGAGAGGATATTCAACCTCGTATCCTCTTCCCGTCTGCTCGAGCTCGAGGATATGTCCAACTTCCTGCTCAAGGACCTGGAACAGAATGCTCCTGGCACCTTCCAGCACTCGCTGCAGGTGATGAACCTGGCTTCCGCCGCGGCCCGTGCAATCGGGGCTGACGAGGCTCTGGTGAAGGCCGGCGCGCTGTATCACGACATAGGAAAGACCATGAACCCGCTGTGCTATGTGGAGAATGAGTCTATCGGCTCCGAGCTGGCGAAGTATCACGAAGGCTTGACGCCTCTTCAGAGCGCGCAGGCGATTATCAAGCACGTTACGGACGGTATGGAGCTCGCGCGCCTGCACAAGCTTCCCGCTCCGGTTTCGGACTTCATCATTTCGCACCACGGCACCAACTGTGTGACCTATTTTTATGACAAATTCCTCAAGGAAGGCGGCGACCCTGCGATGAAGCCTGAATTCTGCTATCCGGGCAGGAAGCCTAAGACCAAGGAGCAGGCAATCCTTATGATTTGCGACTCCCTGGAAGCGGCGTCCCGCACTCTCAAGGACCACAGTCCGGAAGCGGTTTCCCGTCTGGTGGAGAAGATAGTACAGTTCAAGATAGATGACGCCCAGCTGGAGGAAGCCGACCTTACGCTCAAGGAACTGGCGACAGTAAAGAGCGTTTTGAAGTCATATATTTCACAGATCAACCACGAGAGAATCAAGTATCCTGAAAGAAAAAAGAACAGATAATAATTTGATATGAAACTTACAAAGACCAACAGCGACAAGCTCACCATCGAGCTTACAATGGTGATTGCTCCGGAGGATTATGCCGAGGCATCCCGCAAGAGGCTTGCAGAGTGCAGGCGCAACGCAGATTTCAAAGGATTCCGCAAGGGTAATGTGCCGGCTTCCCTCGTAAAGAAGGTTTATGGCCCTCAGATTCTTGCAGACGCAGTCAATGAGACTATAGGAAAGGGACTCCAGCAGTTTATCGATGAGGAGCATCTCCACATTCTCGGAGAGCCTCTCTCAAGCGAGAAACAGCCAGAGGTCAGCTGGGTTGACGGAGAGGAATTTACCTTCGTTTTCGACCTTGCCCTTACCCCTGAGGTGAATGTTGAGGTTTCCAAGGATGACGAGGTTCCTCAATACACTGTGACCGTTTCCGCAAAGGAGAAGTCAGAGATGGCTGAGAACATGAAGAAGTACTATGAGGCTCAGAAACTTGAGAAGACCGATGAGGAAATCGAGAAAGAGGTTGCCGAGCGCCTTAAGGAGAACTATAAGGCTGAGGCCGAGTGGAGGCTCACAAAGGATATCCGCGCTTTCTATGTAGCCAAGTCCGGAATTGAGATTCCAGAGGCTTTCCTCAAGAGGTGGCTGCTTCAGGCAAATGCCGGAAAGGTGACCGAGGAGCAGATGGAGAAGGAGTTCCCTGGCTTTGTCGAGGACTTCAAATGGCAGCTCGTACGCGGTTTCCTTATGAAGAAGTACGATTTCAAGATTGAGATGGATGACCTTCGTGAGGCCGCTACTGCCAATATGAAGTATCAGTACGCAATGTATGGCATCAATGAGGTTCCTCAGGATGTTCTCGACGATGCAGTGAAGAGCATGCTTCAGGATCAGAAGCAGATCGACCGTCTGGCTGAGCAGGTTGAGGACAAGAAGGT
>CAKMNE010000008.1 GCA_927798505.1 uncultured Bacteroidales bacterium | reverse complement strand
CAGCGCTTCGACCGCAACGACTGAGCAGAGAGGCAAGACGCTCGCAGAGCAGCTGTCTTTCAGCCGGACAGCTGAACTCCACTTCAATAGGAATCATCAACAGGCGCTCGCGCAGCTCTGCGGGGAAATCCTCGTACTGAAGCAGCCGGGCGCCGTCTTTTTCCGTGGTAATGAATCCGGCAACAGGAAATTCCCGTGAGGCGGCAAGCAGCTTCTTCACATCCCCTTTAGTGTATTCATGATGGTCCGCAAAGCGGAAATGCTTCATCAGCCTGTAGGAGCACTGCACCTGACGTTTGAGGGCACCATCTTTCGCAATTCCGCTCAGCAGCACGGCCTGCTTCGAATACACATAGCGATGCTCCCCGTCCGGGAAGACCGGCACGGCGGGAAGGTAGCCGATGTGGCTGAAAAGCAGCGGCAGCTCGCGCCCGTCAGGAGTACGGGCAGTGCAGCGGGCCGGGTCATAGTCCGTAAGCTTAAGCTGTAAGGCAAACTCTTCCTTGGCGGCATCGCCCATCTCCGAAGGGCATTTGCTCACTATCAGAATATCCGCCTCGAATATCCGTTCCGGCAGGTCCCTAAGGCTGCCCCAAGGCAGCAGGCGGTCCCGGAACACCGGCCTGTTGTAGTCAATCAGCACTATCTTGAGGTCCGCCGAGAGCCTGCGGTACTGGAAGGCATCGTCCAGCAGAATCAGTTCGGCCCCTTCCTGCTGCAGGCGGCCGCAGCCTTCCACCCTGTCCTTATCCACCGCAACCTTGACCTCGGGGAACTTGCGCGCAATCTGCAGGGGCTCGTCACCATAGTCCGAAGACTTCCCGCAAGGGTCCACGTCCAGGTAGCCCTTGCTTTTGCGTCCGTAGCCGCGCGAGAGCACCGCGAGCCGCAGCTCCGGGAAGAGTTGCGCGAGCAGCCTCAGCAGCAGCTCGGTATGTGGGGTCTTGCCCGTCCCGCCCACGGTCACATTGCCCACGCATACGCTCGGGACCGGCGAGGTGCAGACCTCCCGGCGGCCGCTGTCATAGGCGCGATGGCGCAGCTTAAGAATCAAACGGTGCAGCATAGCGTTCTTCTATCTCGTCGAGTATCGAATACAGTTCGGCCACGTCCAGGGTGGTGACCATCCGCATCCGGGTGTCCTTGAAATCCGGCAGGCCCTTGAAGTAGCAGCTCAGGTGGCGGCGCATCTCGAAAATGCCGCGCGGCTCACCCTTAAGCTCCAGCGAAAGGGCAAGATGGCGCTTCGCAAGGGCCACCTTCTCGCTGACCGAAGGTTCAGGCATCAGCTCGCCAGTGTCCAGGTAGGTACGCATCTCCTTGAAAATCCAAGGATGGCCGAAGGTGGCGCGCCCCACCATAATCGCATCCACACCCCAGCGATCGAAGGCCTCCTTTGCCTTCTGCGGCGAGTCTATATCGCCGTTTCCTATGATTGGGATATGCATCCGCGGGTTGTTCTTCACCGCCCCGATCAGCGTCCAGTCCGCCTGCCCCTTGTACATCTGGCAGCGCGTGCGTCCGTGTATGGTCAGGGCCTGAATGCCCGCGTCCTGCAGCCTTTCGGCGAGCTCCACTATAATCTTGGAGCCCTCGTCCCAGCCCAGGCGGGTCTTCACCGTTACCGGCTTGTCCACCGCCTCCACGACCGCCTTGGTGATGGCCACCATCTTGTCGGGTTCGCGCATCATCCCGGAACCGGCCCCGCGTCCGGCAATCTTGCTCACCGGGCAGCCGAAGTTGATATCTATGAAATCGGCGCCGTGCCCGCCCACCAGCTCCGCGGCGCGGTCCGCCATCCTCGCGGCCTCTACCATGGATTCGGGGATATGACCATAGATCTGAATGCCTACCGGAGCCTCATCCTCGCGGGTGCGCATCTTCGCCAGGGCCTTGCCGGCATCGCGGATCAGCCCGTCCGAAGGGATGAATTCGGTATATACGGCGGAAGCCCCCTGTTCTCTGCACAGAATGCGGAAGGATGCGTCCGTGACGTCTTCCATCGGTGCCAACAACAGGGGGCTTCCGCCCAGATCGATGTTTCCGATCTTCATCGGAAGCAGGGATTAGAGAATGTTAGGTGCCTGGATGAATGCGTTGACAGCTGTTGCAACGAACATCAGGCAAATCAGAGTCGCGAAGATGACACCAATCACCTTAACCCTCTTGAACCAAACCTTTCCGTTCCAACCAACAGTCTGGAACATTGACCAGAAACCGTGTACAAGGTGGAACCAGAGAGCCACGAACCAGAGCAGATAGAGAGCGAGCACCCACCATTTGCTGAAGGTAAGGCTGAGCAGAAGGTATGGATTGTTTTCGAATGTTCCGACATTGAAGAGTTCAGGCAGCTGCATCTTGGCCCAGAAATGGGTGAGGTGGAAGACTATGAGGCCGAGAATCACGATTCCGAGCACGCACATATTCTTTGCGGACCAGCTGTCAGCCTCTGCCTTGGAAGCCACTTCGTAGCGCTTGATTCCTCCGCGGGCCTTGATGTTGCGGGCGCTGAGCCAGATTCCGTACAGGATGTGCACTGCGAATCCGAGTGCGAGAACCGGAACCATAATGCTGATGACAGGAGTGGACATGAAGTCGCAACCAAGCTTGAAGAGTCCGTCACCGGCTGAGAAAAGGGATTCGTCAGCTGCAACGTGCCCGTAACTGCCGTTAAAACTGTCGATTACAGAAAAGAAATTGATAGTCGCATGGAGAAGCAGGAAAATGATGAGGAAGGCTCCTGAAACAGCCTGGATGAACTTCCTGCCGATTGAAGATGTGAAAATAAACATATTCTGTGTGTATTTATTAGCCTTGTAATAGCGTGCAAATATAACCCTAATCTTGCAAGTTTCATAATTTTCGGATAATTTTGCTCCATGTACAAAAGAGTTCTCCTCAAACTTAGCGGCGAAAGCCTCGGCGGTCCTTCAGGCAAGGGCCTCGATGAGCAGAGAATAGCCGCATATGCAAGCCAGATTGTAAATGCCGTCCGTGCCGGCCATCAGGTGGCCGTAGTCAACGGCGGAGGCAACATCTTCAGGGGCCTTCAGGGTTCCGGAAAGGGTTTCGACCGCGTTGACGGCGACAAGATGGGAATGCTTGCCACAGTCATCAATTCAATGGCTCTCGCCCAGTTCATACGCGAACAGGGAGTGAGGGCTGAAGTCTTCACTGCAACCCCGATGGAGCCCATCGCGCGTTATTATGTAAGGGATGCGGCTGTAAAAGTCCTGGAAGAAGGCGGAGTCGCCCTGATTGCCGGAGGCACGGGCAACCCTTTCTTCACCACCGACAGCGGCGCCGCACTCCGTGCTCTCGAAATCGGAGCCGACGCAGTACTGAAAGGTACCCGCGTGGATGGGGTTTACACCGCAGACCCGGAAAAGGACCCTTCCGCCGTCAAGTATGAAGAGCTCACATTCAGCAAGGCCCTCGCGGACCATCTCAAGGTTATGGATGCCACCGCATTCGCGCTTTGCGAACAGGGCAATGTCCCTATTGTGGTGTTCAACATAGACCAGGACGGAGCACTTGCCGATTTGCTCGAAGGAAAAAAGGTCGGAACGACCGTACACGCATAAAATCAATAACCAGCTATGCTTACAGAAAAGACTAAGGAAATCCTCAACAGCGCAGACGCGAAGATGAAGGATGCAATCGCTTTCCTCGAGGAAAGCCTCAAGAATTATAGAGTGGGAAAAGCCAATCCTGCTGTCTTCAACAAGGTTCTCGTAAACTACTACGGTACGCCGACACCGATTCCGCAGGTGGCTTCCGTCACTTCCCCTGATGCGAAGACTCTCGCAATCCAGCCTTGGGAGAGGTCTCTGATTCCTGCCATCGAGAAGGCTATCATCGATTCCAACATCGGCCTCACCCCATCCAACAACGGCGAGACCATCCGCTGCTCCGTGCCTGCCCTCACCGAGGAGAGGCGCAAGGAGCTTGTGAAGAGCGCCAGGGGAGAAGGTGAAAACGCCAAGGTGGTAGTGCGCAATGCCCGCAGGGACGCTGTGGATGCCCTCAAGAAAGCCCAGAAGAACGAGGGTCTCAGCGAAGACGCCGAGAGGGAAGGCGAGGACGAGGTTCAGAAGCTCACCGACAAGAAAGTAAAGGAAATCGATGCTCTCGTAGCTGCAAAAGAGAAGGATATTCTCGCTGTGTAGCAAAAGTTTTTGCAATTCGGTTTTTTTTGATTACCTTTGCGACCCCTTTGTTTTGGAGGGATCGCAAATTTTTTAGTATTAACCCATTAAGATCAGACAATGGACACACTCAGTTACAAGACAGTATCGCTCAATAAAGCGACTGTAGACAAGCAGTGGCTGGTCATTGACGCGACAGATGTCGCACTTGGTCGTCTTTCATCCAGGGTTGCTCTTATCCTTCGCGGTAAGAACAAGCCGGGATTCACTCCAAACGTGGATTGCGGTGACAATGTTATCGTAATCAACGCCGAGAAGGTTGCTCTCAAGGGCAAGAAGATGACCAACCGTGTGTACACACGCTACACTGGATATCCAGGAGGACAGCGTTTCACCACACCTCGCGAAATCCTCGCCAAGAGACCGGCAGAACTCATCAGGAGAGCAGTCAAGGGTATGCTCCCTAAGACAAGTCTCGGTGACAAGCAGCTCGGAAACCTTCATGTTTATGCAGGTCCGGAGCATCCGCACCAGGCACAGAACCCTAAGGAAATCAAGTTGAACGAAATTTAAACAGAGCAAATGGAACAGACACACGCCCTTGGAAGACGTAAGACAGCTGTGGCTCGCGTTTATCTCACAGAAGGAACAGGCAACATCGTAATCAACGGACGCCCTCTTGAGGATTACTTCAAGGAGGAGGCTCTCCGCTACGTTGTTCTCCAGCCGTACACCGCTACTGAGACTCTCGGAAAGTTTGACACGAAGGTTACCCTCGTCGGAGGTGGTACCAAGGGTCAGGCAGAGGCCGTCCGTCTCGGCATCGCACGCGCACTTTGCGAGATTGACAAGGAAGCATACCGTTCTGTACTCAAGGCAGCAGGATTCCTCACCCGCGATGCTCGCGAGGTTGAGCGCAAGAAGCCTGGTCAGCCTGGTGCACGCCGCCGCTTCCAGTTCAGTAAACGTTAGTTATCAACCTGTTTTATCGCACAGTTGTGGTTTTTAAACCATCCCTTTTGGAAGGCTGCCACACTGCGGAAAATCTCCCGGACCGGTCCAGGACCGCTACCGTGGGATTGATGAAAAGAGAAAAAACAAAAAAGAAAACAGACAATTATGTCAAGAACAAATTTCCAAGAATTGCTTGATGCAGGCGCACACTTCGGACACCTCGCCCGCAAGTGGAACCCTAAGATGGCACCGTACATCTTCGACCAGAAGAACGGCATCCACATCATCGACCTGCACAAGACAGTCGTCAAGGTTGACGAGGCTGCAGAAGAGATGAAGGCTCTCGCAAAGAGCGGTCGCAAAATCCTCTTCGTAGCAACCAAAAAGCAGGCTAAGGAGATTGTCTCCGAGAAAGCAACTGCTGTTGGAATGCCATCGGTTACAGAGCGCTGGGCCGGCGGTATGCTTACCAACTTCCCAACCGTCCGCAAGGCCATCAAGAAGATGTCCACCATCGACAAGATGAAGGAGGACGGCACCTACGAAAAGCTCGCAAAACGTGAGCGTCTCCAGATTGACCGCCAGAGGGCCAAGCTCGAGAAGAACCTCGGTTCCATCAGGGACATGAGCCGTCTTCCGTCCGCACTCTTCGTGGTTGACGTAATGAAGGAGGCCAACGCCGTTAAGGAAGCCAATCGTCTTAACATCCCGGTATTCGCTATGGTTGATACTTGTTGCGATCCTACCCCGATTGATTACGTAATTCCGGCTAATGACGATGCGGCAAAGAGCATTGAGTGCATTCTCAATGTGGTTTGCGCAGCTATTCAGGAAGGTCTCGAAGAGCGCAAGCTCGAGAAGGACAAGGAAGCTGAGGCAGAGGAGAAGGAGACTGTAAAGAGCAACGACCGCAAGCTCCGCGCCCGCAAGGGAGCAAAGCCTGTGAACGTTGAGGCAGAGGCTCCTGCAGCAGAATAATTTCCACCATTTGTAAAACTGTTTTAGAAAATAACTACTACTATGGCAATTACAGCAGCAGACGTAATGAAGTTGCGCAAGATGACTTCAGCCGGCATGATGGACTGCAAGAAGGCTCTTGAGGAGGCTCAGGGCGACTTCGACAAGGCAGTGGGCATCATCCGTGAGAAGGGTAAGCTTGTAGCAGCCAAGAGAGCTGACCGCGAGACATCTGAGGGTGCCGTTAAGGCACGCGTATCCGGAAACAAGGCAATACTCGTATGCCTCGGCTGCGAGACTGACTTCGTTTCCCGCAATGAAGCCTTCCAGACTCTTGCAAACGCTATCGCAGACGTAGCCATCGCTTCCTGCCCTGCAGACCTTGAGGCTCTCAAGGCTTGCAAGATGGAGGACGGTTACACTGTAGAGGAGGCCGTTGAGGCTCAGACCGGAAAGACCGGCGAGAAGCACGTGCTTGCTTACTACGCACTCGTTGAGGCACCGTTTGTAACAGCTTACATCCACAACCTCAACGGAAAACTCGGTGCTCTTTGCGGATTCAACAAAGAGGTTCCTGAGGACATCGCCAAGGGTATCGTGATGCAGGTTGCATCTATGAATCCGGTGGCTCTTTCTGCAGCAGACTGCCCTAAGGAGGTCGTAGAGAACGAGCTCCAGGTAGCTATCCAGAAGACCAGGGACGAGCAGGTGCTCAAGGCAGTTGAGTCAGCCCTCAAGAAGGCCGGCATCAACCCTGCACACTGCGACAGCGAGGATCATATCGAGTCCAACACCGCCAAAGGCTGGCTCACTCCAGAGCAGGCTGACCAGGCACGTGAGATTATCAAGACCGTCTCAGCAGAGAAGGCTGCAAATCTCAATGAGACCATGATCCAGAATATCGCCAATGGCCGTCTTCAGAAGTTCTTCAAGGAGCAGACTCTCGAAGAGCAGGAGTATCAGATGGGCGAGAACCACATTTCCGTAAAGGATGCCCTCAAGGCAGTTGATCCTGAGGCAAAGGTTGTTGTCTTCAAGAGATTCTCCCTCACCGACTAATCTGCATTCCAAATTTCTAATCAAGGGTGACCGGCAAGTCCTAGGACTTTAAGGTCGCCCTTTTTGCGTTCCGCGCTTAAATTATTAAATTTGTAACTATGAAACGAATAACCATTCTTGCAGCCTCGCTGCTACTGGGCGCCGCAATCTGCAGCGCTGAAACAATAGCCGCTTCTGACGGCCGCATAAGCTGGATCGGCAGGACCGAAACCACAACGGAAGGCGCGGTGAGTTTTGACTGGAGCGCAACTACGCTGCGTCTCAGGTTTTCCGGAACCGCACTCGAACTCAAATGCAGGGACACCAACGCCGACTGGTTCAACCTTTGGGTGGATACCCCTCAGGGCCCTCAGGCCACAAGCGCCTTCAAGGTTAAGGGCGATACCACCATCATCCTCTTCAAGGGTAAAAAGGGTGTGCACGAAGTAATCATTCAGAAAAGGACCGAAGGCGAGCAGGGAACAGCCATCTTCGAGTCTTTCTCCACCGACGGCAGATTCCTCGACGCGCCAAAGCCGCATTCCCGGCTCATCGAGTTTATCGGGGACTCCTACACCTGCGGCTACGGCACCGAAGCTCCGAGCCGTGATGACCCTTTCAAGCCGGAAACCGAAAACCCGGCCCTCACCTATGCCGACATTGTAGCCCGCTTCTTTGATGCTGAAGCCGTGCACATCAGCCACAGCGGCCGAGGGGTGGTTCGCAACTACGATGATTTCAACCAGCAGGACAACATGGTCAAGCTCTATGCCCAGACCTATGACCAGCACTGCGAAAAGGCCTGGACGCCGGGCTATACTCCTGACCTCGTGGTCATCTACCTGGGTACCAATGACTTCTCCACCGGTCGTCAGCCTCATCTTGACTACTGGTGCTCAGGCTATGCCGCACTTCTGAGGCAGGTTCGCGCCTTCCACGGAGAGCAGGTGCCAATTATCCTCATGGCCTCGAAGGCCAATGAGCAGATGGGGCTCTATGTCAGGGCGGCCGGAGAGCGCAGCGGAGTTGGGAACCTGCACTACTGCATCATCAACGAATCGGTGCACAACGACACTACGGACCTTGGCGCATCCTGGCACCCCAACTACAGGGGACATCGCAAGATAGCGAGCATACTTGCCCCTTATGTTGCAAGCGTAACCGGTTGGGATTTCCCTTTCAAGCCTTATGAATAAGCCAATGATAGCATATCTATCCCCTTTTTTGAGTAAATTAGGGGCCAAAATGGAAAAACAGATGAAAAGGTTATTTCTCGCAATTGCAGCATTCTTTTTTACAGTTGGTTTAAATGCTGCGCCTTTCAGCGTCAGCGGTCGTGTCGTTGATGACAAGGGAGAGGCTTTGCAGGGAGTCAAGGTAACGGACGGATACAGTTTCGTGCGCACCGATGACCAGGGAGCCTACACCCTCGACGTGCATCCTGACGCCGTCTTTGTGTATCTGACCATTCCTTCGGGCTATGAAGTGCCCGAGCGCAACGGAGCGCCGATGTTTTACCGCGCACTCGACCGTCAGCTGCCGCAGCAGCAGGCAGACTTTGAGCTTGCCGCAACCGGAGTGGATGAGACCCGCCACAACTTCTTCGTATGGGCGGACGTGCAGGTTTACAATGAAAGTGAATTGGAATATGTAAAGCAGGCTGCCGGCGATGCCGCGGAATATGCATCCGCGTCCGGACTTCCGTCTTTCGGAATCTCCTGCGGAGACATCGCAGGCAACTGGTCCAGCGGTTTGCTTCCAAAGGTACATCAGACCTGCGCGGAAGCTGGATTTCCTTTCTTTGCTTTGATGGGAAACCACGACTACCGCAGTGACGCTACCACTAACGAGGAGTCCAAAAGCTTGTATCAGAGCACTTTCGGCCCTACCTGGTATTCTTTCGACAAAGGGCGTATCCACTATGTGGTGCTCGACGACGTATTTTACTTTGTGCGTCGCTATCTAGGCTACCTGCCTAAGCATCAGCTGGACTGGCTCAAGGCTGATCTCGCAGATGTTCCGCAGGGAAGTACCGTGGTAGTCTTTATGCACATACCGACCTACAGTCCGGCCGCCCGCAGGGGAGATTTCAAAAGCGAGGAGTACAAAAAGATACTTACCAACCGTGATGCGCTCTATGAAGTGCTGAAGCCTTACAACGCCCATATCTGCACCGCACACGAGCACTACGCAGAGAACTTCTGCCTCGCGGACAATCTGATGGAGCACGTGCACGCCCCGCTGAGCGGCTTTTTCTGGAACTCCCTTCTGAGTTCGGACGGTCTGCCTTGGGGTTACTACATCTACGAGGCTGACGGAGACAAGCTCAGCTGGCAGTACAAGGCCGTAGGTCAGAGCACCGATGTGCAGATGAGCGCATACCGCACCGGCGAGGACCCTGCGAAGCCTGAATGCGTGGTTGCAAATGTATGGAACTACGATCCTCAGTGGAAGGTGGAATGGAGTGAGAACGGTGAGCCTATGGGAGAGATGACCCGCTTCACCGGTTATGACCGCAACATCGTAAACGATGTGGAAAACCGTCGCGAGAAGGAATACTCGTGGAAGAATCTCTCCGCCGGCAAGACTGAGCACCTTTTCTTCGCACAGCCACGCAGCGGAGATTCCCGCATAGAAATCTGCGTCACCGACCGCTTCGGAAGGCAGTACTTCTGGAATAGTGACAGAAACGTTTATTCAAGCAAGAACTTCAGCATCAATTCTTCCGACGTGGAGTGGAACGGTTCCCGCTTCGAAGCCCCTGAAACAGCTTCCAACCCTGCCTACGGCACGGTCAAAGGCGCCAACCGGCTCGAAACAGCCATCTACGACCTTGCAGTTGCGGAGATGGTGAAGAATATAGAAGAGGACGGCACCTTCCGCACCGGCGAGAAATGGTCCGGAGTATGGACTCGTGACATCTCCTACAGCGCCATACTCTCCCTTGCCCATCTTGAACCGGAGGTGGTGAAGACCAGCCTTATGAAAAAGGTTGACAGGAAGGGCAGAATCATCCAGGATACCGGCACCGGCGGCGCCTGGCCTTGTTCTACCGACCGCGAAGTCTGGGCGATTGCGGCCTGGGAGGTCTTCCTTGAGACCGGAGACTACGGCTGGCTGCGTCAGGTTTACCCTATCATCCGCCGCAGTCTTGAGGATGATCTTGAGACAGCCTACAATCCGGAGAGCGGACTTTACCGCGGAGAGAGCAGTTTCATCGACTGGAGGCAGCAGAGCTATCCTGAGTGGATGCAGCCTGTTGACATTTCCCAAAGCGAATGCCTCGGCACCAATGCCGTGTTCTATCGCGCCCTCGACGTAATGGCCCAGATGGCAAAGATGCTGGGCGGCGGCAAGAAATCCGACGAGAAGAAATTCACTCAGAGGGCGGCATCCCTGAAACAGGCCATCAACAGCAATTTCTGGCTTGAGGAGGAAGGTTATTATGCCCAGTACAGATACGGACGCAACGCCAAAGTCCTCTCGCCTCGTGCAGAGACTCTCGGAGAAAGCCTCTGCATCCTTTGGGGCATCGCCTCTGCAGACCAGGCCCGGGCAATAATTGAGAATGTCCCTGTATGCGAGTATGGTCCTGTCATCTTCACGCCTCAGATCTCTTCACAGCAGAGCTATCACAACAATGCCATATGGCCTTTCGTGACTTCGTTCTGGGGCAAGGCTGCCGCACAGACAGGCAACAGAACAGCCCTGATGCACGCCATAGCATCCAACGAGAGAGCGGCCGCGGCCTTCGGTTCCCATATGGAAAACATGGTCGCTTCAGACGGAACTACCGGGACCCTGCTCGATTCACCGCGTCAGCTGTGGAGCATAGCGGGTCATATCGGCCTCTTCCGCGAAGCTCTGCTCGGCATTCATTACGATACCGACGGCATTCACTTCCAGCCTTGCGTGCCGGCTCAGATGAAGGGCCTTCGCAGCATTACCGGCCTGAAATACAGGGGAATGACCCTCAATGTCAAGGTTTACGGAGAGGGCCCTCTCATCAGGACTTTCCTGCTTGACGGCAAGGAGTCGGAGCCGTTTGTAAGCGCAACCCTCGAAGGTGAGCACAATGTGGAAATCTGCATGTGCAGCGACTATTATGCGGAGGCTGATGAAGTTAAGCTCAAACCTGTTCTCTGGGACCTCGATTGCCCTGTCGTACGCTACGAGGACGGATGCCTCAAATGGAACTCCGTGCTGGATGCCGACAGCTATGTGATTCTTTGCGACGGCAAGCCTGTGGAAGAAATCACAGACTCCGTCTATGTGGTCAAGGGATCCGGCGAGTACTCCGTGATTGCGCGCAACGATGGTTCGGACTACTCCTTTATGAGCGAGCCGCAGCGCATTCGTGTCGAAGAGTATGAATTCCCTCTCGAGGCTGCCCTCAGCACCAAGCTCGGAAGTCAGGCTAAACTTGAAATAGAGGTGCCGAAGTCAGGTGTCTGGTATGTGGATTTCAACTATTCCAACGGCAATGGAAGCATCACCACCCATAACAAATGTGCTACCAGAACCCTCTATGTTGACAGAAAGAAGGTCGGTACGGTAGTTCTTCCTCAAAGAGGTGAAGACTGGAATGACCGCGGCTGGACCAATTCGGTTGAGCTTGAACTCAGTGCAGGCAAGCACAGTTTCGAACTCCGCTACATAGACGAAAACATCAACATGAACATAGATGTTGACAATGCCCTTACTCACAAGATCAGATTAACATTAAAGAAATAATCGCCATGAAAGTTATTATCAGAAACACCAGCAAGGAAGGCTCCCTCTGGGCAGCGCATCACATTGCAGAGAAAATCAAGGCCAAGGCGGCCGTTACCGACAAGCCTTTCGTGCTTGGTCTTTGCACAGGTTCAACCCCAATCGAGACTTATGCCGAACTTGCCAGGATGGTGCAGGCTGGAGAACTGTCCTTCCGCAATGTGATTTCATTCAATATGGACGAGTATGTGGGGCTGCCGGAAGAGCATCCGGAGAGCTACCACTCGTTTATGCACACCAATCTTTTCAGCAAGATTGACGAACCGAAGGAGAACATCCATATCCTCAACGGAAACGCAGAGGACCTCGATGCCGAGTGTGCGGCCTATGAGAAGGCCATCGAGCAGGCCGGAGGTTTCGACCTCTTCCTCGGCGGCATAGGAGAGGACGGTCACATCGCCTTCAACGAACCTTTCTCACCTCTGACCAGCCGCACCCGTGTCGTTACCCTTACCGAGGATACCAGGGTTGTGAACAGCCGCTTCTTCGGAGGAGATATGAATCTTGTTCCAAAGCAGGCCCTTTCAGTGGGTGTCGCCACCGTCACCGATTCCAAGGAAGTCGTTATCCTTGCTTTCGGACCTAAGAAGGCTCGCGCCATTCACGATGCAGTAGAGGGCCCGTACAGCCATATGTGCACCGTTTCCGCTCTCCAGAATCACCAGAACGGCATCATCGTGGCAGATGAAGCTTCGGTTGGAGAGCTGAAGGTCAACTCTTACAAGTATTTCAAGGCCGTTGAGGAAGCAGAAAAAATCTAAGCGGGAAATTTTTTTTAATCACAAGTATAATGAAGCATTTTTCGTTGCCGAAAGATGGCGGTCTTATCGAGAAAGGACTTCCTAAAGACATTCTCCACGGCAGGGAAAGGATTTACACCGAAATCGGTGAAACCCCATTCTCTGTCAGCCAGGTCATGTGTGACCGTATTCTCGGGATTGTAGCAGATTTCCAGAGGAAAAACCCCGGAAAACTCTTCCGTCTCGGACTTTCTTCCGGAAACTCACCTCAGCCTCTCTTCAAGGATTTGCGCGAGGCTTACGCTGAAGGCAGGATTTCTTTCAAGGACATAGCGGTGTACTCCATAGACGAGTACTACCCGGTCACAAGGAATGCCCAGCAGAGCCGCAACTACAAAATGCACCACGAGCTTCTTGACGAAGTGGACATTCTTCCTGAGAACATCCATATTGCCGACGGAACAGTGCCGGAAAACAAGGTCAGCGATTACTGCGCCGAAGCGGAAGCCAATCTGCGCGACCTTGACCTCCTCGTGATGGGAATAGGCGAGCACGGGCAGATCGGTTTCAACGAAGCAGGCTCCCTCAGCACATCAAAAACCCGTCTCGTGCTCCTTCCATACAAGTCACGCAGGCGTCAGGCCCATAACTTCAATGGAGACATTGCGGCTACCCCGAGCAAAGCCATAACCATGGGAGTGTCCACTATGCTCTCTGCGAAGAAGGTAATGCTTATGGCCTGGGGTGAGGACAAGGCGGATATGGTGCAGCAGATTGTGGAGCTCAAGAATACTCCCGAATATCCTGCATCCTTCTTCCAGAAGCATCCGGACGTGACCCTCTATGTGGATGAGAACTCCTCTGCCAAACTTACCCGTATCGTCGCTCCTTGGCTGATAGGCCCTTGCGAATGGACCAACAAATTCCGCCGCAAGGCCGTTATCTGGCTTTGTGAGCAGGTTCACAAACCTATACTCAAGCTCGGCTATCAGGACTATCTGCAGAACGGTCTGGGTGAACTTCTCGAGAAGTTCGGCACTTATGACAAGATTAATATCGAAGTCTTCAACGAACTGCAGCACACGATTACCGGATGGCCGGGAGGAAAGCCGAATGCAGACGATTCCACCCGTCCTGTGCCTTCGTCACCATATCCCAAGAAGGTGGTCATTTTCTCACCTCACCCGGATGACGATGTGATTTCAATGGGAGGAACCTTCATCCGCCTCGCACATCAGGGACACGACGTGCACGTGGCCTACCAGACTTCCGGCAACGTCGCCGTGCACGACGACGTGGTGCTCCAGCATATGGACGCTGCCCGGGAGCTTGGATTCGCAGACCATTTTGACGAAGTCAAGGAGCTGATTGCGTCCAAGGTGGCTGGTGAGCCAGAGCCGAGAGCTCTGCTGAATCTCAAAGCCGCAATCCGCCGCAGCGAGGCCAAGAGCGCCTGCCGCTCATTCGGTTTGAACGACGAGACCAATGTGCACTTCCTCAATCTGCCTTTCTACGAGTCGGGCGGAATCAAGAAACTCCCTCGCTCTCAGGCGGATGTGGATATCATCAAGGAACTGCTCAACAAAGTTCAGCCGCAGATGGTGTTTATGGCGGGAGACCTCGCTGACCCTCACGGCACACACCGTGTCTGCACCGAGTGTGCGCTCGAGGCCCTGGATCAGTTGCGCGAAGAGGGTGTAAGCTGGATCGCCGACTGCCATGTCTGGATGTACCGCGGAGCCTGGATGGAATGGGAGCTCTCCCGTGTGGATATGGCCGTTCCTCTCAGTCCGGACGAGGTTATCGAGAAGCGTCACGCCATCTACCGTCACCTGTCCCAGAAGGACATAGTTCCTTTCCCTGGAGATGACTCCCGCGAGTTCTGGCAGAGAGCGGAAGACCGCACTCAGAACACCGCGCACAACTACGACCTGCTCGGTATGGCCGAGTATCAGGCTATGGAGGTATTCCTCAAGCTTTGGTAGCAATATGAATTCATTCGGAACCCATTTCAGAGTCTCAATCTTTGGAGAATCGCACGGTCCGCAACTTGGCGTTGTGCTGGACGGTGTTCCCGCTGGGATTCCCCTCACTGGGGAGGATTTCATCGCGGACATCGCCCGGCGCGCTCCGGGTGCCCAGGGCACGACTCCGCGCAAGGAAAGCGACATTCCGCACATACTCAGCGGGGTCTATGAAGCCCACACCACCGGTGCCCCTCTTGCAATAGTGTTCGACAACTCCAACACCCGTTCGGGGGATTACAGCCAGTTTGCCGCAATTCCGCGTCCGGGTCATGCCGACTACACCGCCAACGAGAAATTCCGCGGGTACCAGGATCCTCGCGGAGGCGGCCATTTTTCCGGCCGTCTTACCATTGGCATAGTTGCGGCAGGCGTTGTGGCAAAGAAGATTGCAAGCAGTCTCACTGCGGCCCGTTTCGATGCTCAGGTGCTCTCTATAGGAGGATGTGCCGAGAGGGACAGATGGCCCGATCTTCTCGCTGCCGTACAGCAGGAGGGCGACTCGCTCGGAGGAGTGGTGCAGTGCAGGGTGGAAGGTCTCAAGCCGGGGCTGGGAGAGCCGTTCTGGGACAGCGTGGAAGCGCTGATATCCCACGCCGTATTCTCCATCCCGGGAGTCCGTGGCATAGAATTCGGAGACGGATTTGCCGCCAGTGCGATGAAGGGTTCTGAACACAATGATGCGTTTACCGCCGAAGGTCCCGCCAAAAACGGGGCAGGCGGGGTGAACGGAGGCATCACCAACGGTGCTCCCCTGGTGTTCAGGGTGGCCTTCAAGCCAACCTCCACCATACGCAAGGAGCAGCTCACCTACAATTTCACAAGCGGCCGGCAGGAAGTCCTTTCCGCCAGGGGAAGGCACGACGCCTGCTTCTGCCTGCGTTGCCCGGTGATAGTCGAGGCAATGGCGGCGATAGTGACCGCTGACTTACTGTTGAGATAGCAATGAAGCAAGTTTACATCGTATACGACTCGGCTGTCGGCAGTTTTGCCAACCAGATCAGCCGCGAATGGGCAAAGTCCGGCTACGAAGTGCTCGGGATGATGGCAATCCCGGCCGATGAGGAGCACAAAACCCTGCTCACGGTAGAGAGCATAGTGCGCGCCCTGCTTGCTGTCGGTGCCGGCCGCAGCACCCTGCTGCTTGCAGTGGGAGGAGGCGTGACTACCGACATATGCGGCTTTGCCGCGGCGATTTACAAACGCGGGATGGAGGTGGAATATGTTCCTACCACCCTCCTTGCCCAGGTGGATGCCGCAATAGGAGGCAAGACAGGTGTGAACTTCGACGGAGTGAAGAATGCGATCGGTGTAATAAGGCTTCCACGCAAGGTGTATTTCCGCACCGAGCCCTACGCAAGCCTGCCTGCAGGCCAGATCCGAAGCGGGGCGGCCGAGCTTTTGAAAACCTTCGCCCTTTTCGACGCGAAGCGATATGATGAAGCGGTTCGCCTCTTTGCCCAGCTTCAGGCAGCCGCCTACAAGGGCACTGTAGTGTCCGATGCCCTGCCGAAAATCGTGGAACTCGCCGCGGCGGCTTCGAAACTCAAGGGAAAGGTGGTTGCAGCGGATTTGTTTGACAATGGAAAGCGCCATCTTCTCAATCTCGGGCACACCTTCGGCCACGCGATAGAGTGGTGGCAGAGTACGGAGGAGGGCGCAGCTGCCCTGCCCGTTAAGTATTCTCACGGAGAAGCGGTTGCCATCGGAATGGTGCGTGCAGCCGAACTGTCCGAAAAGGAGGGGCTCGCTTCCGAAGGCTTTGCGCAGAGTTTGCGCGCTGACCTGAAGGCTTGCGGCCTCCCGACAGAGCTGCCTTGTCCGCAGGAAGCGCTCCTGCCGGCAATACTCAACGACAAGAAGATTGTCGAAGGGGGCAAGCTCGATTTCGTTTATTTGAAGAGGATAGGCAAACCCGTCCTCAAAAAGCGTCGCATCAGCGACATTACCCTATAGCAGATGATCTGTACAAGCATACAGCACAAGAATTTAGAACAGATATTGACAATACTTGACGATCCATTCGTGGAGATGGCCGAAATCAGGCTTGACCTCTGCGATTTGGACGTCCCACAGATAAAGGAACTTTTCGAATCCTGCGAGAAACCTCTGATTGCCACCTGCCGAAGCGGCAAGGATGCAGTGCAGAAGATGAAGACCGCTGTTGAGGCAGGCGCCCGCTTTCTCGACCTTGACATCAGCGCCCCCGTCGAGGTAAGCCAGCAGTTCCAGAAACTCTGCCGCAAAGCCGGCACGGAGCTCATCCGCTCGTTCCACGATTTCGAAGGAACCCCTGACCTTCAGTATCTCAGGCAGGTGGAATCCCGCTGTCGCCGCTACGGTGCGGATATAGCCAAAATCGTGGTTACGGCCCACTCGGACCAGGATTGCGAGACTGTGCTCTCCCTTTACGACGGCACCCGCACGGGGCTCGTTGCCTTCGCTATGGGCGAGGAGGGTCGCGGCAGCAGGGTGGAGTGCCTGCGCAGGGGTGCACCATTTTCCTATGCCTCCTACGACGAAGCGACGGCCCCCGGCCAGATTACCTACGAACAGATGCACAAGGAGGTCTATGGGGATTGGCGCGGCCTGTTCCGTAACGATTTCACCACCCCCGCATCCAAAAGCTTCGCGCAGCGTGCCATCATAGCCGCCGCTCTCGCCGAGGGCAAATCCCGTCTTCGCGGCTACACGCCCTGCGAGGATTCAGAGTCCGCCATCGCCGTAGTCAAGCAACTTGGCGCCAAAGTGTCGCGTCGCGGTACCACGCTGACCATTACCGGTATAGGACCTGTAACAGAGGGGCAGCTTTCGCTTGAAAGCCTGAGCGTGGGCGAATCCGGCCTGCTTACCAGGCTCAGCATCCCCCTTCTTGCCGCCATCAACGGTTCGGACGTCCGCATCGAAGGCAGGGGTACCCTTCCGGGCCGTCCGTTGGGCTCCGCCTCCGACATTATGGCCGCATTCGGCGTAATCCTGCGCAGCGAGGGCGAGCACCACGACCGCGAGGTCTATGTTCCCCTTACAGTCAGCGGCAGGCTCATCCCCGGTACGGCCGATGTCCCGGGCAAGGGCGGATCGCAGCTAATATCGGGCCTTCTGATGGCCCTGCCTCTGTGCGCCAAATCTTCCAGGCTCTACGTCAACGAGCCTAAGAGCATTCCATATATGTTCATCACCCTCGACGTGCTGCGCAAGTTCGGCGTGCAGATAGGCAATGAACTCGAAGGCCCGGTAGAGATGCTGGAGCAGCAGGATTGGTCATACTGCAGCGGCATCCGTTTCAGCATCAAGGGCGGACAGCGCTACAAAGCGACGGATATGGATCTCGAGGGAGACTGGAGCGCCGCGGCCAACTTCCTGGTGGCCGGCGCTCTCTATGGTTCCGCTGAGGTTTCCGGGCTTGACCAGAAATCCCTGCAGGCGGACATTTCCATCCTTGACCTGCTCGTTGCGGCAGGTGCCTGCGTGGCGGGAGACGATGAGGTGATCTCCGTTCGCAAGGCGCCGCTCGAGTGCTTTGATTTCGACCTGAGCCATTGCCCCGACATCTTCCCTATAGCGGCTGTGCTTGCCGCCTTCTGCGATGGAACCACCACTCTTGCGGGCGTGGGGCGTCTCCGAAGCAAGGAATCCGACAGGGCGGAGGCCATTGTATCCATGCTCACAGCCTTCGGCGTGCCCGCCTCTATTGACGGGGATGTGATGTCGATTGAGGGTGAAACCCTATGCTCAAGGCTTCTCAACGGCCGGCTCCTGCGCGGGGGCGAGTTCACCAGCCGCCACGACCACAGGATGGCTATGGCCCTGAGCGTAGCCGCGCTCGGAGCGGACGGCCCGGTCATCATTGACGACACGGCCTGCGTGGCCAAGTCATTCCCGGATTTTTTCGAGCAGTTTTAGTATATTTGCGAGGGTAATGGATAAAGCGCTTAAAGAAATAACCTCGCAGGAATACAAGCAGGGGTTTGTAACGGAGATCGAGCAGGAGTTTTTCCCTAAAGGTCTGTCCGAAGACATCATCCGCCGCATTTCTGCACGCAAGGAGGAGCCGTCCTGGCTTCTCGAATTCAGGCTGAACGCCTTCCGCCGCTGGCAGAAGATGGAGCAGCCCGGCTGGGGACATCTCCAGCTCCCTGAGATTGATTATCAGGACATCATATACTTCGCGGCACCCAAGAAGGATGCCGACCGTCCGGACCATATCGACCCCGCCCTGGAACAGACCTTCGACAAGCTGGGCATCCCGGTGAGGGAAAGGGAAGTGCTCGCAGGCGTGAAGGGCAGCTCGCAGGTTGCCGTGGATGCGGTTTTCGACTCGGTCAGCGTCTCCACGACCTTCCGCAAGACCTTGGCTGAGAAGGGGATAATCTTCTGTTCCTTCTCCGAAGCGGTGAAAGAGTATCCGGAGCTGGTGCGCAAGTATCTCGCTTCAGTAGTGCCGGTGGGGGACAATTTCTTCGCCGCCCTGAACAGCGCGGTCTTTTCCGACGGCTCCTTCTGCTACATCCCGAAGGGTGTGAAGTGCCCTATGGAGCTGTCCAGCTACTTCCGCATCAACGCGAGCGGCACGGGGCAGTTCGAGCGCACGCTGATAGTGGCGGACGAGGACTCGCAGCTCAGCTATATGGAAGGCTGCACGGCCCCTATGCGCGA
>CAKMNE010000007.1 GCA_927798505.1 uncultured Bacteroidales bacterium | reverse complement strand
CTATGTCATAGGCCTCTTGTTTGAGGGCCTTTCTTGTTTTGCCGTAACGTTTGCCGAGCTCGAAATGCACTCCGAAAGTAATCATTATGTCAAGAGGATAGGCAAAACGGTAATAATACTGGTTCCTGTCCTCGTAGCCGGAGCCTTCGGGGAACTGGGAATCAGGTGTGAAAATGCTGGAAAGACCGTAACGCAACTGTGCGCTGACGCTTATCTCGACAGGGGAGAAAACGAGGGCGAAGCCAGCGCCTCCCTGGAAACCGTAATCCCAGCGTATGTCGGTATCGTACCAGTCGTATTTGTACTGCTCCTCCACAAGAGGGCCGAAACGTTCAATACTCAGCCTGTAGCCGCCATAAATGCCCACATCCGCGTAGGCCTTGGTGTAACGGGTGTCAAAGTGTATCATGCCCAGGAAAGGAACTTCGACAACGCTCATCTTTATGGCTTCCGAGCGCTCCTTGTAATAGACGAAAGTGTTGCCGGTTTCCTTGTTCTGCTTGAAATGATACCCTTCGTGACCGTATTCCACTCCCACCATGAAACCGAAGTTCGGAAGATAGTCGAACATCTTCTCATAGCGGCTGTACATTATGCTGACATGCCCCGGCCAAAAATCCCTGTGCTGGCTGTGCGAGGGATTGAAATTCATTCCGGTGAAAGTGCCGCCGAAATTGATTCCTATGGTCGAAACATCGTTCACCACATCGCCTGTTCGAAGCTTGACAGTGTCGAGGTACTCGTCCGGAAAATCCTCCACAATCTGGGCGGAAAGCCCGACACAGAGCAGCATTGAGGCCAGTATTGTCGCTAATTTTCTCATTTCAACTCGTTTACTGTCACAATTTGTGTAAGTTCGGCAGCGGCAGGGATATCCAGGAATTCTGAGCCGTCTTCAAGTTTGAAGAATACAACTTTCTCAGGCTGCCTGTGCTCGAGAAGGGAGCCGGTATCGACAAGGGAGTTACCGTTCATATCGTAGGTAATCCTGAGGGAATACTTGCCCTCCTTCAGGTAAGGGAACCTGAGCTCGGTATCGCCGCTTATGGTGTAGCTGCGCAGTACCTTATCCCTCTTTTCGTTGAGAAGGTCCACAATGAGCTGACCATCCACGCCCTGCATCTGTGCTACGATGAGCGAAAGCTTCTCATCCTTGGGAAGACTCACTTTGACCTCGGTGCTGTCATTCCAGAATCCGTTTATGTCCCTGAAGCTTCTGTGTGGCACCTTGAGGAAGTACTCGTAACCCGGCAAAAGCTTCTCCTTGGGGAAAATCTTGAAATGCCGCGGGTTCAGAGTGTCTCTTTCAACTGTGTAAGCCCCCTGGATGTCCTTCTGTTTCGGGTTTATGTAGTGGAAACGCAGGGAATCGAAACTCTCGTTGATGAGAGGGAAGTCGAAAGTCAGGTCAAAGCCATTCTGTTCCACGGTTTCCGGCTCTGCCACAATCTTATACACACAGATTGTATCCTCGTGCTTGATGTTTCTCCTGGCAGCCGCACCCTTTTTCTTCGGGGCCCCCTCCATCACCAGCTTGAAATTCTCGACGACAGGCTCCATAACTGAGGTGGAGTCGTTGCTTTTGCGATAGCCGACAAAGAGTCGGAGGGTGTCCGGGACCGGCCGGCGGTCATTGATCCATATTTCCAGGGAATCCTGCTTCTGGTTGAACTGGGTTATCAGCATATTCGCCTTGTATCCCTTGATCCAGAGCGAATCAATCCACACATCCGGTGACTGGAAGGTCACATAGGCCTTGCGTGGTGAGGGTCTTCCGGTGTTCATCAGCTTCTGTTTGCCCTTGAGTTCCTCCTTGAAGAGGCGAAGTTCGTATTCGCTGGTGCGAGCACGGCACTCGAGGGTATCCTTGGCATCGTATTTCTGCAGTTCCTTAAGGGTGTCATTGACCACCATTACCGGCCTGATCAGAGTGTCAATAAAGGCTATCTGTTCCGTTTCGCACTGATACAGATTGTCATTGTTCTCATCCTTGATGGCATACAGACGGTAGAGGGTATCCTTGAGATATGGCAAAGCGAAATAGCCCCAGTCATCGGTCTTGCAGGCGGCGAAAGGCCTGGTTTTGAACACTGCCGAATCCGAATGGTCTTTGTAGAGCATCACTGTCGCGCCCTTGACGGGATTAAGGGTGTTGCAGTCCATCACGGTGCCGGTTATCATCATTGAGTCAATCTGCGAGCCCGTGCTGAAAACATAAGTATATCCCGGGAACATGTTGCCCTCGTTCACATCTGCAATGGCATTCGTCATATTGATGGTGTAGGTAGTGTTTGAATCGAGCGGCTCTTCGAAAGTGACGACTACCGTTTTGCCGCTGATGGCGGACTTCGGAGCTTTCTTCTGCGGAGGGGAGAGGAAGATGTTCTTCGACTCCTTGATGGTCACGTATTCATCAAATCCGAATACTATTTTTGTCTTCTTGACCGGAACTCCTGTAGAGCCCGGGGCTGGAGTCACCCAGAACAGGGCTGGAGGAATGGTATCCTTGTCGCCTCCGGTAGGGGACTGGGTGGTATTGGCGCAGGAATGCACCAGAAAACTCGGTGCAAGTATTGCTATCGCGGCAAAGGCCGGCAGCAGGCTGTCTGGTATCCTTTTCTTCATTACGCTTCAGTCCTCGCTACAGTTTGTATTCCGTCAATAGTCCTGATACAGGTAATCAGTTTCTCAAGTGTGGCCCTTTCGTCCACAAACAGCTCGATGCTGCCCTGGAATATGCCTTCATTCACCTCGAGGACGAGTTTATGCATATTGATGCCAAGCGAAAGGGAAATCTGCTGGGTAATTTCGTTGAGAAGTCCCATACGGTCCAGGCCGCTGAGGGTAAGAGTGACAGGAAAATTCTTCTGCTGTCCTTCAAAATGCCAGTCAGGTACCACAAGCTTGTCTCCGTGGGTACTGCCGAGAGTCTGAATCTGAGGGCAGGTTTTCTTGTGTATCATTATTGTACCGTCCGCCCGCTTGAAGCCGATCACAGGGTCTCCCGGGATAGGGCAGCAGCAGGAAGCGACAACATAGCGCTGTCCTCCGCAGAGGATGACGTTTTCGGCCATCTTCGGTGTGTCATTCTGCATTTTCTCAGCCTTGGCGAAATCCTCAGGACAGTGCTCCTTTAGATAGTCGAGCACTCTGCGTCGGGCGTGCCTGGTCTGGAGGAATTCCAACCATTCCAGTTTAGGACAGGCGTTCCGGGCTGTGATTATTTCAACCAGGTCACCCTGATGCAGCTGTTGGGACAGGGTGCAGAGCTTCATGTTTACCTTGGCTGCAATCGCGTGGTCACCTATGTCCGTATGAATTTGGTATGCGAAGTCTAGGGCAGTTGAACCAACCGCTATGCTGCGCTGGTGTCCTTTAGGGGTAAAGACCACTATCTCACTTGTAACCAGGTCTTTATGTATCATATCCAGGAGCTCCAGCGAGCTGAGGTCCGGACTTTTGATAATGTCCTGAACCTTGGCAAGCCATTTGTCCATCTCGCTGTCGTTCTCGGAGATGTATCCATCCTTCTTGTATGCCCAGTGGGCGGCGATTCCCTTTTCGGCAATGTCGTCCATACGCTTGGAGCGGATCTGGACCTCCACCCAATTGCCTCCTTCGCTCATCAGCGTGCAGTGCAGCGCTTCGTAGCCGTTGCTCTTAGGCGACTTGATCCAGTCGCGGAGGCGATCCGACTGGAAACGGTAAATGCTTGTGATGGTGGAATATATGTCATAGCACATCTTCCTTTCCTTGACCGGATCGTCAGTCTGCGGCTCGAAGATGATGCGCACCGCATACAGGTCGAAAATCTGGTCGAAGGTGACGTGCTTGGTCTTCATCTTGTGCCAGATGGAGTAAGGAGTCTTCACCCTCTTCTTTATTTCATATTTGTAGCCGTCGGCTTTGAGGGCCTTGTCGATAGGGGCTATGAAATCGTCTATCAGGGTGCTGGTGGATGCTACGTTCTGTTCAGTGAGTGATTTGATTTTGCTGTAATCATCCGGCTCCTTGAAACGCAGCCAGATGTTCTCCATTTCGGATTTGATGCTGTAGAAACCCAGCCTGTGAGCCAGAGGAATGAACACATACATAGTCTCACTCAGGATTTTATCCCTCTTGTGCTCAGGCATGAACTCAATGGTCCTGCAGTTGTGCAGACGGTCCGCAAGCTTGATGAGCACGACTCTGACATCATCATTGAGGGTCAGCAGAATGCGCTTGAAATTCTCTGCCTGGAGACTCTTGGTCTCTATGTCGGTCATCTTGGTGCGGTCTTCATTGTCGAGCACGGTCTTGATCTTCGTCAAGCCGTCCACCAGGGATGCCACCTTGTTTCCGAACAGGGCGCGGATATCATCCACGGTATATTCCGTATCCTCCACCACGTCGTGGAGCAGGGCAGCAGTCATGGATTTGTATCCGAGACCGATTTCCTTTACCACTATCTGTGCAACCTCAATGGGATGGAGAATATACGGCTCACCTGAACGCCTGCGCACATTCTTGTGGGCTTCGTTGGCAAACTCGAATGCCTTTCTTACTACACCGAACTCCTTGTCGTTGCTGCAGCGTTCACGCGCATAGCCTGCAAAAACACTCCAGGCTTTGTTGATGAGTTCGAAATCCTTGTCTGTGAATTCAGTATATTTCATACACTACACTTAAAACAGAGTCGGTTCAATTTCCGCCGCCCTGTCGATACGGCTATCTTCAGGAAGCAGGCTCCAGAATTCGTCCTCAGAGACTATTCTGATGCCAAGCTGCTGACATTTTTTGATTTTTTCAGGTCCCGGCTTGCTTCCGGCAAGCAGGAATGAGGTTTTGGAACTTATAGAGCCGGAGCATTTGCCTCCGTGGCGCTCCACAAGCTGCTTGACGGCATCCCGGCTGATTGTGAAATTGCCGGACACAACTATGGTCTGACCGTCGAGGGCGTCGGAAAGCCGGCCAAGCTGTTCTTCCACAGAGAATCTGATGCCGTGGGCACGAAGCCTCTGTATTTCTATGCTGTGGTGAGCATCGGCCATATAGTCGAAAATGCTGCGGGCAATCACTTCGCCCACATCCTTGACCTGTGCAAGTTCCTCGAGACTTGCAGCGGCCAGGGCGTCGATATTGCCGAAATGCCGGGCCAGTTCCTTGGCGGTCTGCTCTCCGACATAGCGGATTCCCAGGGCAAACAACACCCTTTCGAAAGGCACGCTGATGGATTCGCGCAGGGAATCCAGAAAACGCTTGGCGGATTTTTCCTTCCAGCCGTCAATGGTCAGCAATTGCCAGGTCGTAAGGTCATAGAGGTCCGCAGGAGTATGCGCAAGGCCGAGATTGTAAAGCTGGTCAACAGTTGCGTCCCCGGCGAGTATGTTCATTGCCTTGCGTGACATGAAATGAAGCATCTTGCCCTTGATCTGCATAGGACATCCGTCCGTGTTGGGGCAGAACCATTTGGCTTCGCCTTCAGCCTTCACAAGAGGGGTGTGACAATCGGGGCATTCGCTAGGGAATACCGGAGGAAGTGCATCCGCGGGACGCGAGCCAAGGTCAACGCCGGTAATCTTCGGGATTATTTCTCCGCCCTTTTCGACGAACACATTGTCCCCGATGCGTATGTCAAGCAAAGCAATCTGGTCCGCGTTGTTGAGAGTTGCGCGTTTTACCACAGTGCCGGCAAGAAGCACTGGTTCCAGATTGGCTACAGGAGTTACCGCACCCGTCCTTCCGACCTGGTAATCAATGCTCAGAATACGGGTGAGAGCCTGTTCTGCCTTGAATTTGAAAGCCACTGCCCAGCGCGGGGACTTGGCAGTGTAACCAAGTTCCCTCTGCGCATCTAACTCATTTATTTTCAGGACAATGCCGTCAGTGGCATAAGGCAGGCTCTTGCGCTTCTCGTCCCACTCGTCGATGTAGGCTTCGATTTCATTGATATCCCCGCAAATCCTGTTGTATTCGGAAACCGGGAGGCCCCAGGATGCGGCTTTCTGAAGCAGTTCGTAATGAGAGGAAGCCAAATCATCGCTTACGCTTTGCGCCGGGATATGGTAAAGGATGCAATACAGGCCGCGCCTTTTAACCTCCTTCGGGTCGCCCAGTTTGAGTGAACCGGAAGCGGCATTGCGGGGATTGGCAAAGGGCGCTTCTTCCTGCAGTTCGCGCTGACGGTTCAGTTCGTCGAAACTCTCATATGGCATAAGAATCTCACCCCTTATTTCGAAATCTTCCGGATAATCGCCGTGAAGCTGCTGCGGGATGTTGGCAATGTAGCGTACATTGGCCGTGACATCATCTCCCATCTGACCGTCTCCGCGGGTGAGGGCCTGGACCAGTCGTCCGTTACGATAGCTGAGGCAAATGGCAGTGCCGTCGAATTTCAGCTCGCAGCACCAGTTGAACTTGCGTCCCTCAAGCCCTTTGGCGGCCCTTGCCGCAAACTCCTCAATCTCAGTACGCGAATAGGTGTTGGAAAGAGAGAGCATAGGGTAGCGGTGCGGGCGCTGTATAAAGCCGCCCGATGGCGCATCTGAGGAATCAGATCCCGAAAGGTCAGAGCCTACCTTCTGGGTAGGGGAGTCGGGGCTGTAAAACTCAGGCCACTGCTTTTCGAGATCCTCGAGTTCCCGCATAAGGGCATCGAACTCGAAGTCCGAAATCACCGGAGCACTTTCGACATAGTACTTCCTGTTGTACTCCCACAACAGGCTTCTGAGCTCTTCAATCCGCTGTTTTGCTGCGCTTTTATCCATAAGCCTCAAAGATAAACATAATTTACCACTTTACCCACAGGCGAGGCGCAAAAAAAATGGAGGGCGGTTAAACCGTCCTCCGTACAGAGTTTAAAACTGATTACCAGTTGAGAATCTTCTTGAAATCGTAATCCTCAGGGTTGGCGACATAGGCCTTTGCAGCCTCATAGTCCTCTTCGGTGATGTAATTTGCGATGTACTTGTAGTAGTTCTGTGCGGTACCGCAGTTGATGTCCACTACGCGCGGAGGAATCTTTCCTGTCTCAGGGTCCTGCAGGTCAGCAAGATAAAGAGGGGAGACATTGCCGTAGGCGTCAACATAGACCATACAACCTGTCTTGCCTTCCTCGAAGAGCTGATATGCTCCCATTGCAAGTTCGGTGCAGTAGGTCAGGTCGTAGGCGACAGGGTCCTGGCAACGGACATCGTAACCGATTTCCACAGGACGGCTCTTCACCTTGAGCCCGAGCTTCTTGAACTCCTTCTCGAGTAGATCGTTGAAGAGCACAGCCTTGGAGATCTTTCCGAGCTCAGGATGTCCGTGCTCATCGTAGGTGAAATGAACACCTGCGTCAGCAGCCTCCTTGGCAACGCCTTCATTGTGGAAGAGACCCTCGGCAGCCACGATGGTACCGTAGTTGATGCCCATGATCTTCCTCTTCAGAATAGCGGAAACGGAGAGCTTGATGATGGTGTCAAGAGTCATAGGAGTCTTGTTGAACATCTCAGGGATGATGGTCATAGGGCAATGGGTAGCCTCACCGATTCCCAAGGCGAGGGATCCGCAGGTGCGTCCCATAGCGGAAATGATGAGCCAGTTGCCTGAGGTGCGTGCATCCTCATAGACAGTGCGGGCAAGATGAGCACCCTCGTTCTTTGCAGAATTGTAGCCGAAAGTAGGAGTGTTGTTCGGAAGAGGGAGGTCGTTGTCGATGGTCTTTGGACAGTGGATGTTGGCGATAGGGTAGTTCTTTGCTGCCAGGAACTTGGAAATCCTGTTGGCAGTTGAAGCGGTATCGTCGCCGCCAATGGTCACAAGAAGCTTGATGTTGTTCTCCTTGAAAAGATCAAGGTTGAAATTCTCTTCGAAATCCTTGTCGGTCGGCTTGAAACGGCTCATTTCAAGATATGAACCGCCCCTGTTCCAATAACGGTCGGCTTTCTGGAAATCGATGTCCTCGATACGGGCGTTCTTTGAAAAAAGTCCGCTGTATCCGCCGTGAAGGCCGATAACACGATATCCCTTTGAAAGGAAAGTCTTGGCAACACTCATTGACACTGAGTTCATTCCCGGGGCCGGACCGCCACCGCAAAGAATAATGATTGAATCTTTCATATTCGTTTTGAATTATTGATGATGTTTTCCTGAAAAAGCGACGCAAAAATACATTATTTCCTTAAAATAGTGAAATCCCAGGCCGGAACTTGCACTTTCACCTCCGCTCCGAAATCCTGAGGGGCTTCCGAAGGGACGGTGACTGTCATTTCCGTATCCGCCGGACTGAAGTTGCAGACAACCAGCACGGATTTGTCGGCGCTGTAGCGCATAAAAGCGAAATGCCTGTCCCGGTCAAAGCCTGACCGCCGGTTCTGGCAGTATCCCAGGTCATAATTCGAGGCGCCTTCCAGCTCGGCTGCAAGGTGAATGACTTCCCTGTAGCGCTTAAGCACTTCGCTCTGATAAGGGCTGAGAGCCGCATATGGACGCAGGTGCCGTGCCTCACTGAAGATGGAGGTGCGGCCTTCGTGACCGTCCAACGCCGCTTCACCCACTTCCTGACCGAAATACAGCATGAACGGAGCGGGGAAGAAAAGAGCGGAAACCGCCAGCGCACAGTAGCCGCGTACGGCACTGCCGGCAAACCAGGGGGAGGCCACCCGCTGTTCGTCATGATTCTCCAGGAAATTGAGCATACGGCCCTGCAAAGGACCCAGTTTCTGCCAATTGCCGGTAATATCGGAGGCGGGCCTGTCTCCGGCCACAACCCCTCGCAGTATGTCATACAGCCCCGACTTGTCGTAGAGATAGTCAAAATGGCCGCGATTCAGATACTCGGAGTAATTGGCGAAGTTGTAACACTCTCCTATGAATATGGCGTCTGGGTAATCCTTGCGGGTGCGCTCTATCATTTCAGCAAAGAACCCGACCGGCACCAGCTCGACCATATCGCAGCGGAACCCGTCAACACCCTTGGAGCACCAATAAGAGACTATATCCTCGAGGGCATCCCAACTGCGGCGCTGCGAAAAGTCAATCTTATCCGTATCCGTCCAGTCGTAATCGTGCCTTCCGAGAGTGGGTATGCCACCGTGCGTGTCACTGTAGTCCGGGCTTACGTGGTTCGGGACAAGATCCAGGATGACCTTCATTCCCGCCTTGTGAGTACGCTTAATCAATCGCTCGAACTCAGCGACCCTATCTTCTTCTTTATTTGCAAGATATGGATTTACATCGTAATAGTCGGCAATGGAGTATGGGGAACCTATGTCCCCTTTGACGTAATCCTTGCCGCTGCTGTGCCTGATTACTCCCGTATACCAGACGTGGGTGACTCCCAAATCTTTAAGAAAACCTAGCGACCTGGAGTCGAAAGCGGAAAACTTTCCGCTGCCCCAAAGTCTTGTCAGTACTTGATAAACAATCATTCCTTACCGAGTATTTTCGATGAAATGCGGGTATTGTCATAGCGTCCGGAGAATTTCTCCGCATTGCAACCTATTGCATAGACTGGAACAGGATTGCCGGTGTGTCCGCGAGTGGTCCAGCCAATGCCCGTATTCTGAACTTCCTTTCCTCCGATGATGCTGTCCCAGGACGGAGCCATACCGTCTTTGCCCATTGAAACGCCTCCGGTTTCATGGTCTGCAGTTACCAGAATAAGGGTCTGCTTCGGGTGCTTCAGGTAGAAATCATAAGCCACCTTCACAGCATCATCCATCTTTATGATGGAATTGACCATACCCATAGTATTGTTTCCGTGGCACTCCCAGTCTATCTCTCCGCCTTCGCACATCACGAAGAATGGCTCCTTAGTCCCGAGAACCTCCAGACAGTTCTCCATCATCGAGGCAAGAGATACGAGGGAATCAACCTGCCTTTCGTAATTAGGGGTGTTGCTGCGATGTTCCTCCACCGGATTCGAAATCATCACGATCTTCTTGCCCGGTTCGAACTCCCGGTCGAATTCATCCTGACCGAAGACTACGGTGTAGCCGCTATCTTCAAGCACCACTTCGCTGTCCTTGTCATTATCCGGTCCGCAGTATTCTATGAGTCCGGAACCCCCGAAGAATTCGAAGCCGCTCAGCGGAATCTGAGTTGTAAGCCCGAAATAGTTGCCGCGGCTGCGGTCGTGAGCGTAGAAGGAAGCCGGAGTTGCATGGTTAATGGGAACAGAGGACAGGATTCCGACCTTGTATCCGTAATCCTCCTTCAGGGTTACGGCGAAACTGTTCAGAAGAGTCTGCCCGTCCTCGGCGACACCAACCATACCGTTGCAAGTCTTGCTGCCGCAGGCTATTGCAGTTCCGGCGGCGGAAGAGTCTGTAATCAGGGCATTGGCGGAGTAGCTGTCACACATTCCGTAATAAGGGAAGGTGGAAAAGCAGAGCATCTCGCCTCCGTTCTTTCCGGCAAGGTGGGAAAGATACGATTCGGTTACCCCTACTTGTGCTGTACCCATGCCGTCCCCTATGAAGAGGAAAATGTATTTTGCGGCTGGCTCCTGTTTTGAAGTGCAGGCTGCAAATAGCGGAACAAGCACTGTCAGCGCAAAGATCTTCAAAAATTTCTTCATTTTATCCATCATTTGAATTTTCTTCTGAATTCGGCAACCGTTACGGCTGTTGCTATAGCCACATTGAGGGATTCGGCCTTGGGGCCCGACCCGTAGGAGGGGATTTTGAGACGGCGGTCGCAAAGGGCCCCTGTTTCGGGGCTGATGCCGAAGGACTCGCTGCCCATAATGATAAGTCCCTGAGGGGCAAGGCTCTCGCTGTAGATGTCAGTTCCGTCCAGGAAGGTGCCGAAGACGCTGAAGCCATGAGCGCGGAAATCGCTGCACAACTGCGGCAGGTCGCAGTAGGTAATGTGTTTGCGGAATATGGCTCCCATCGAAGCCTGCACCACCTTGGGGTTGTACTGGTCAGCTGTGTCGGGGGAGGCGAAAATCCCGTCTATTCCCCACCAGTCGCAGATTCTGAGTATGGTTCCCAGATTGCCCGGGTCTCTGACGCTGTCCAACGCCAGGAAAAGACCTTCTGAGAGACGCGCCGGTGCCTGGGCGGGTTTGCGTATCACCGCAAGAACAGGGGAAGGAGAGTCCTGGAGGGAAATTCTGGACATTTGCTCTTCGCCGATTTCATCGCGCCTGTAGATGCTTACAATGTCAGCGCCGCTGTCCAGCGCCTCCGCAACGATTTTTTCTCCTTCGGCAACAAACAAGCCTTCTCTGTCCCTGACTTTCTTTCGGGAAAGAGCTTTGATGGCCTTGATTTCAGATGCTGTCAACCTGCTCATAATTTCGGATTGCGAAGATACCAATAATTAACTAAATTTGCACGATAGTGCTTATGAAAAAATGCTTATCCAAATTGCTGTTTGCCATTGCGCTACTGCCTGTGGCCGTTTCCTGCAGCACCACAAAAGTCCTGCAGGAAGGACAAAAGCGCCTGCAGCGCAATGAAGTGATTGTACTCAATCCCCATCCTGATTTTTCGGCCAGCAGCGTTAGCACTTACATCAGGCAGACACCCAACTCATCTTTCTTCGGACTCAACCCGTTTCTGAGCATATACAACTGGTCTGACAACCAGGACAAAGGCTTAAAGGGTCTCTTCAAGAAAATCGGGGAACCGCCTGTGATTTACGAGGAAAGCTCTGTCAGTATTTCTGAGCGCAGTATCGAGAGCCGCCTCGAATACCTGGGATGGTTCAACTCCAAGGTGGAGTCTGAAGTTGTGGAAACAGGCGACAAACTGGTGAGCGTGCGCTACTACATCACACTGGGCCAGCGGTACCGAATCTCCGACATAGTCTACGAAGTTCCTGAAGGGCTGGAATTCTCACAGGACTTTCTCGCTGACACCAAGTCCAGCACACTCCATGTCGGTGACTACCTGTCCGAAGAGGCCTTGCTCAGCGAGGTCAACCGCTCGGTGGACGTTCTCAAAAACAAAGGGTATTTCTCCATTGACAGGGGAGACTACTCCTTTGAAGCCGACACTCTGCGCTCAGACGGCACCCTTTCCCTGAAATATAAGGTACAGGCCACCGGAGCCCCGCTGTGCAAGGTGCATATAGGACAGGTCAACATTTCCTATCCTGAAGATTTGAAATTCAACGAATCCGTTCTCAAGGGAATGAACCTCATTAAACCCGGCGACATCTACAACGAAACGGCCATATCCAATACATATTCCAGATTCTCGGCCCTGAAAGTCTTCAATCGTGTCAACATAGACCGGAAACAGGTTGCGGACGATGTGCTGGACTGTGACATATCACTTTCAAACTCCAAACTGCAGGGCTTCAAGGCTGATTTCGAAGTCTCCACCAATTCCACCGGCCTGATGGGAATATCCCCTCAGCTGACCGTCTATCACAAAAACCTTTTCGGAGGAGGGGAGTGGCTCAATGTGGGATTCAACGGCAACTTCCAGTTCAGGCTCGACGACAACGTCCATTCAAATGAGGCCGGAACCAGCATCAGCCTGAGTTTTCCAAAGTTCCTCGGTCTCAGCTACGATCATTTCAAAGGTGCATCCGTTCCAAGAACAGAGCTCAACCTTGCATTCAACTATCAGAGCCGTCCGGAGTACACAAGGAACATGCTTTCAGCATCGATAGGATATACGGGCAATGTCAACAAGAAGTTTTCATATCTGGTTTATCCCGTCCAGCTCAGCTATGTCAGGCTCTTCGACCTCAATTCCGACTTCGCCCAGAAACTGGACAGGAATCCGTTCATGAAATACACTTACCAAAGCCACTGTGACCTGGGCTTGGGCTTCAACCTGTCATACTCAACCAGTGCGGATGTGATTCCAAAGAGCTCTTACTGGACAATTCGGTTCAACGGGGATATCTCCGGCAACCTCATCAGTTTGTTCAAAGGCATGCTCAAAACCAATGAGGCAGGGGAGAAAGTCATTTTCGGCGCACCATATTCACAGTATATGAGGGCTCAGTTCAGCGTTGCGAGAGCCATACGGTTCGGAAACGAAGACAAGCAGAGCATAGCGGTACGGCTGCTGGGAGGATATGGCTTTGCCTATTGCAACAGCACCGTGTTGCCATACGAGAAACAGTTCTACTGCGGAGGCGCCTCCAGCATGCGCGGCTGGCAGGCAAGGGCATTGGGTCCGGGTTACTCCAAACTGGATGAGACCTTCAGCATACCGAGCCAGACCGGAGATCTGAAGCTTGAAGCGGACCTGGAATACCGCTTCCCGATGTTCTGGATGGTGGAGGGAGCACTCTTTGCCGAAGTGGGCAATGTTTGGAAGAAGAAGGAAATAGACCTGGGAGCGCTGGCTGCCGACTGGGGCTTCGGAATAAGGGTTAATATGGATTTCCTGCTTCTGCGTTTGGACATGGGCCTGCGCCTTCGCGACCCGTCGCTGGAGAACAAATGGCTGGACCCTCTTACGGCGCTGCGCACAAGAGGCTTCGGAATCCACTTCGGTGTGGGTTACCCTTTCTGATCTTTCTTTGTATAATACTTCGGCCAGCAGGCTTCAAGATAGGAACGCAGCACATCCTCATGGCGGTTTTGCTGCGGTTCGTAGAAACGGGTTCCTTCCAGGCCTTGAGGCATAAACTCCAAATCAGCAAAGTGTCCCGGAAAATCGTGGGCATACTTGTAACCATCCGAATACCCCAGCTGCTCCATCAGTTTGGTAGGGGCATTGCGAAGGTACAGAGGCACAGGCCTGAGGCTGTCTGCGGAAGCCGCCTGCATAGCTGCATTGATTGCCATATAGGCAGAGTTGCTCTTGGGACTGGATGCAAGGTATATGGTGCACTCAGCCAGAGGGATTCGGGCCTCCGGCATTCCGATACTTCGCACAATCTCGAAGCAGGATTGGGCAATAAGCATTGCATTGGGGTTGGCAAGGCCGACATCCTCGGATGAAAGAATGCACAGGCGCCGGGCGATGAACAGGGGATCTTCGCCCCCATCCAGCATCCTTGCAAGGTAATAAACGGCAGCATTCGGGTCAGATCCCCTCACGCTTTTGATAAAAGCCGAAATAATGTCATAATGCATCTCTCCGCCTTTATCGTATATCGCAACATTCTGTTGCAGACACCCTGTAACAGTTTTGTTACTTATAACAACAGGGCTTTTTCCGGCGAATGAATCGACCACTATCTCCAGAATATTGAGCAATTTGCGCCCATCGCCGCCACTCTGGCGGAAGAGAGCCTCTGTCTGCTCAACCCTGATGTCCTTCTCCTTCAGCACCTCATCTTCCTTCAATGCCCTGTCCAGCAGAATCTGCAGGTCGGACACCTCAAGAGGCTTCAGGACAAATACCTGGCAGCGGGAAAGCAGAGGGGTGATCACCTCGAATGAAGGATTCTCGGTAGTGGCCCCTATCAGTACGAATACCCCCTGTTCGACAGCACCGAGAAGGGCATCCTGCTGAGCCTTGTTGAAGCGGTGGATCTCGTCAATGAAAAGAACCGGAGCCGCTCCATTGTTGAAGAGGGAATTGCCTTTGGCCTTGTCGATGACATCCCTCACATCCTTGACACCGGAGCTGACTGCCGACAGGGTATGGAACTCCCGGCCAAGGGTACTGGCAATGATGCCCGCAAGGGTTGTCTTTCCGACTCCGGGAGGCCCCCAAAGTATGAAAGATGAGAGATTACCGCTCTCAATCATATTGCGCAGTATGCAGCCCGGACCGACAAGATGTCTTTGTCCGACGTATTCATCAAGTGTATGAGGCCTCATCCTTTCGGGCAGAGGCGGAAGAAGGGTCGTTGCCATGCCCAAATTTACTTCTTTTCTTGTCAAATGGCAAAAATAATGCTAACTTGTGGTCGCTAAAACCCGCACCTATGAGGCACAATCGCGCTCTGCCCATTATTCTTACCCTTATCGGCTGCCTGGTCGCTACGCAAGCGACCTGTCAGATCAGAATTTCACGTGTGGGTGTGGTCAGTTCCCTCAAAGATATGGGCATCACCTTGCAGACCGTCAAAAGCGGCAGCACAGGATTCAACTCCTATTCGCTGCTGTGCAACATGTACGGGGTGATTTCAGGGAATGAGACTTGGCCCGGCATCAAACTGCATTGGTGCCATCAGGAAATACTGGCAAGCAAAGAATTCCGGGATTGTCATTGTTTTCTTTACCTTGGCGGCGGTGCCTGCGGAGGTTATGTGCGGGACTTCAGCTCTTTGCAGCATCCCAGTCCGGGAATTATGGTCAGTATGACAGCTGATGCCGGCGTGCTGTTGCGCTATCGTTCCGATATTGACATCGCAATTGATTTTTCCGCAGAAATGGGCCTTCATCTGCGCCGGGATGAGACTTTTGAGCAAAGAATGAACCTTTCGTGGTATGCAAACGGGCTGTTGAACTGCTGGATGCCGTCCCTTACCATATATTACAAGTTCTGAAATGAAAAGAAAGCTATTGTTCGCCCTTCTCTCTGTTCTGACGCTGTGCACCCCGGCTGCCGGAAGCAGCCCTGTGCGTGTGCGTTTCGGGGTGGACTGGGGCTATTCTCCGCAAGTGTATCAGGCCTATACCGCAACATATTGCACCACTCAGCTGGGCTATAGGGTGACAGATTCCGGTCAAGGCTTCGACTACTATTCCAACGGCTATCTTCTGCTGGGCGTGGGCCTTGAAGCCGGCAATCACTGCGCGGTCTATCTGAAGAGCGGTTATATGGGCCTGTTCAAGGATTTTCGCGTAATGCCCCTGCTCGGCGAAGTGCAGTACTGCTTCAAAGGCAAGGAATGTGACACTCCCTTTGTGCTTCTCAGCGGCGGCGCTGCGCTCAATGAAGGTAATTTCCACGACAGAACGCTTCTGGCAAGCATAGGAGCCGGGTACAGACACCATCTTTCGCCGTACACTACTCTGGATATTGTTGCAAAGCTCCAGGGGAGTAGCTGCAGTCCGCAGCCTTATGACCAATTCGAAGGTCTGGTGCCACGAAGCAGCATTATCTATTCAAACTCCCATCAATTTGCATTCAGCCTGGGTGTCGCTCTCTATTTCTAAAGCTTGATGAAGAGATAAACCAGGTAGGCGGCTTCCACAAGAAGCATAAGAGTACCGTCAAGGCGGTCAACGGAATCCTTTTTCTTCCCGGTAAGGGAGGATATCAGCACCAGCAGGGTGCTCGCGAGCAGCACGCCCAAATCCACGTAGCTCATTCCCTTGGTGGAAAGCGGAGTAATAATGGCAGAGCATCCAAGAATCAGCAGTATGTTGAATATGTTCGAGCCGATGATGTTGCCCAGGGCAAGAGCCCCCTTCTTCTTGACAGCGGCGACTACGCAGGTGGCAAGTTCCGGCAGGGAAGTGCCCCCGGCAAGCAGGGTTACGGCTATGAACTTTTCGCTTACGCCGGCAGCGGTGGCAATGGCTACTGCATTGTTGACAAAGAGTTTGCCTCCGATGACAAGGCCGGCAAGACCTCCGGCTATCATCAGGATGGAAAGCCACAGGGGAGTGGTTTTCCCTTCTTCCTGAACCGGCTCAGAACCTTTGTTTCCCTTGAAGCTCAAAACAATGTAGCCGGCAAAGAGAAGCAGGAAACCTATTCCGGCAATCCGGCCTATGCTTCCCTTCAGACAAAAACAGATGAAGAGAAGGGTGACAGCAAGAAGCACCGGAATGTCCCTGCGCTTGTTTTCGGAACTGATGGCAATAGGTCTGAGCACAGCAGTGATTCCAAGAATGAGCAGAGTGTTGAAGATGTTGCTGCCCAGCACATTGCCTATTGAAATGTCGGCCGAACCGCTTATTGCACCGTTCAGGCTGACCACCAGTTCCGGGCAGGATGTGCCGAAGCCGACAATAGTGAGGCCTATGACAAATTCACTGATTCCAAGCTTACGGGCAACTGTCGATGCTCCGTCAACCAGAATGTCAGAGCCGAAAACAACCAGGGCAAGGCCCAAAACCAATAAAACAAGCGTCAATATCATTTGAGTTCCAGTTTAACTACGTTTTCAACGTGATGGGTGTGAGGGAACATATCTACAGGCTGGACATCCGTGATGCGGTACTCCGAACACAGGATTTCCAGATCCCTTGCCTGTGAAGCCGGATTGCAGCTGACATAGACAATGCGCCGAGGCCTGGCTCCGAGAATCACCTTTGCGACATCCGGATGGATTCCTGCGCGTGGCGGGTCGAGTATGATGACATCGGGCTGTCCGTGCGCCTTGATGAAATCGGCTGTAAGGATGTCCTTCATATCACCTGCAAAGAACTCGCAATTATCGATTCCGTTGCCGGCCGCATTTGAACGGGCATCTTCAATAGCCTCCGGAACATATTCTATACCAATGACTTTCGAAGCGCTGCGGGAAACAAACTGAGCTATGGTGCCGGTTCCGGTATAAAGGTCATAAACCACCTCGGAGCCGCTAAGGCCGGCGAAGTCGCGGGCAACGCAGTACAGCTTGTAGGCCTGTCCGGTATTGGTCTGGTAGAAGGACTTCGGGCCTATGCGGAAGCGCAGTCCCTCCATGGATTCGTATATGACCGGCTCGCCCTTCCAGAGTATGCAGTCCTGGTCGCCCATAGAGTCGTTGAGCTTGGTGTTGATGCAATAATACAGCGAAGTGACCTGAGGGAAACGCTCCGCGATTGCATCGAGCATTGCGCCGCGGCCGTCGAAGTCCCTGCCAAAGCATATGATCAGCATCACGGAGCCGCTGTCGGTAGTGCGCACGAACATATTGCGGAACACTCCCGTATTCTCCCTGAGATTGTAGAAAGGTATGGAATGCTCTATCGCGTACTGCTTGCAGAACAGGCGTATTTCATTGGACGGCTCGCTCTGCAGATAGCAATGCTCTATGTCCAGGACCTTGTCGAAGAAGCGCCCCACGTGGAAGCCCAGTCCAAGCCTGTCTTCGTCACTCAGATTCTCAGCCTCCTGCGCCGACAACACCCAGCGCCTGTCAGATGCCGTGAATTCCAGTTTGTTGCGGTACTCGCGGATTTTGTCGGAGCCTATGGTAGGACGAATCTGGGGAACATCCAGATGGCCTATCCTCACGAGCTGGTCATAGACCTGGCGGGTCTTGGCCTCGAGCTGCATTTCATACGGAAGAATCTGCCATTTGCAGCCTCCGCACACGCCGAAATGGCTGCAGAAAGGTTCCAGACGATGAGGGGAAGGGGAGACTATGCGCTCAATCCTTCCTTCCAGATAGTTCTTCTTATGCTTAGTTATCAGGACGTCAACCACGTCTCCCGGCACGGCGAACTCCACGAACAGCACCCTGGCGGACGTTTCTGCCGGCTCTGAGGGGAGTTTAGCGTGCGCAAGGGCCTTGCCTTCGGCGGCAACGGCCTCTATGGTAACGTTCTCTACTATAATTCTTTTCTTGTCTTTCATTGCTCAATGTTGACTTTCGGGGTAGCAATCTTGAAGCCCTTCTCAAGCAGGGCGGAATAGGCTTTCAGCCTGTAATCGTAGATGAAATCCCAGTACACATCGGACTTGGTCCAGGCCTTCATCACAATTGTAACTCCGTGCATATCAATACTATCCACCATCGCGGCAGCAGGAGCGGCATCAGGGAACTCTCCGCCTTTGAGCACTCGCTCATCCTTGGAAGCTACTTCCAGAAGCGTGTCCATGGCAGCCTGCATGTCCGTGCCGTGCTCGAAAGGGACTGAGAAATCGTAGCGGCGGCAAGGCATGGCGGAGTAGTTCTTGATAGTTCCTCCGGAAAGGGCTCCGTTGGGAATGATAATCGCCTCATTGTTCAGAGTGGTAATCTTGGTTGAGAAGATATTGACTTCCGAAACGGTCCCGGCATAGCCCTGGGCTTCCACATAGTCCCCGGCTTTGAAAGGTTTGAACATCAGCAGAATGATGCCCCCTGCGAAATTCTGCAGGGTGCCGCTGAGGGCCATACCAATTGCCATTCCACCGGCTGCCAGAAGTGCAGCGAGGGAAGTGGTATTGATTCCCAATGTGCTGATGCACAAGATAATAACCAAGACAGTTAAAGTAATGCTTACGCAGGAATTTGCGAAGCTGGCAATGGTCTTGTCCGTGCCTTTCCGTTCGAATGAACGGTTCATCAGGTGCTTTATTTTCCTGGTGAGCCAGATTCCCACTATATATATGAGAAGTGCGGCGACGACTTTCAAGCCGAACTCAAGCGCATCCCGGCCCAACTGTGTCCAGGCTGTGGTAGGGTCTTCCTGCATTATGCGCAGGAATTCCTGTGTAGCGCCCTGAATCGAATCAGCCTTGTGCTGCAATTCCTCGACCTGCTTGGGATCAATATTAATTTGAAGCGGATTATGTATCATAGCCTGCAAATATAGTCAATTCTGATGTATATTTGCAGTAGAAATCGCGAAATGACATGAGACAGGTTAAACTGGATTTGCATACACATACAATCGCATCCGGCCACGCATACAGCAGCCTTCAGGAAATGGCCCAGAGGGCATCGCAGCTGAATTTGACTTATCTTGGAATAACCGAGCACGGTCCGGCGATTCCCGGGACCTGCGATCCGATCTATTTCCACAATATGATAGCAATCCCGAGGGAAATGTACGGCGTGCACCTGCTTATGGGCGCAGAATTGAACATTCTCGACCTCGAAGGCAGGGTAGATCTCAATCCTTCGTACTATGAAAGGATGGATTTGAGGATAGCCGGCATACACGTCAGCTGCTTCAAGGGAGGAAGCAGGGAAGAAAACACTCAGGCGGTAATCAAGACCATCAAGAACCCCTGGGTGAACATCATCAGTCATCCCGGAGACGGAGCGGCCGAGCTGGATTTCGAACCGCTCGTGCTTGCCGCTGCAGAGAACAGGACACTTTTGGAAATCAACAACTGGACTATGAATCCTACGCGAAACAAGGTCGGAGCGCTCGAGAACAATCTGGAGCTGCTGCGCCTTCACAAGAAACACGGCGTGCCGCTGATTCTGGGAAGCGATGCGCACATCTCATTTTCAATCGCGGATTACTCGAGACTCTGGCCGCTTCTCGAAGCCACGCAGTTCCCGGACGAGCTTGTGATGAACTTTTGGCCGGACAGACTGGGGGAATACCTTTCACTGTAATCTGCAGAGAAGTGTACCCCAATCCTTTTTTGCACAGTCAAGTTAACATAATATCAATTAGATAACAAATGTATCAAAAGGCGTAACTTGCTTTTTTATATAATGATACATGAACTATGAATATTTTTCTTATATTTGTGCGGAACAATAATCACTAACCAGGATGAAAACAAAACACATGAAATTTTGCGGCATTATTCCAGCTGCAGTTCTTGCTTTTTTTGTTTCAGCTTGTACGTTCGATGAATTGTACAACGCCGACAACATTATGGCAGTTGACAAGACTGTAACCCTTTTTGAAAAAGGTATTTCACTTCCACTTGTCCAGAGCACCTCGAAACTGAGAGTTGATTCAATCGTCAAACTCTCCGGTCTTGACACCACCCAGTTCGGCGAGTATCTCAAAACCGATTCCGATGGCAACTATTTCCTTTCCATTGAAGGACAGTACTCTCTGGATTCCCTGATCGACTCTCTCAAGCTCTCGGAGATGGTGAAGATTGACCCTGTCGATTTCACTCAGGATTTTTCCTATGACCTGGGAAAAATTGACGCTTCATCCTCGAAACTCGAAGCCC